>JAAUTF010000672.1 GCA_012031775.1 Candidatus Altimarinota bacterium
GGGCCAAGCGCGCACGAGCTGACCTGGCAAAGCCTGGGCCACTGGCAGCGCGCGCAGCAGAGGCGTGAGCATGAGCAGCAGGGCACCAAGGCTTAGTGCAGCTCCAATACGGCCCTGACGACTACGCCGCCAACCGGGCAAGAACGTCGCCAGTGCGGCCAGCGCCAGCACATACCCGTACTCCGTCACCAGCACCGCCACCTGCCAGAGCAGAAAGGTAGGCGCGGCGAGCACCGCCAGCAGGCTCAACAGAGCGATAAAGATAGCGTAGATCAAACGGATCATGTTATATTCGAGGTATAACAACAGCGTAGGGACGCAGCATGCTCCGTCTTTACACTGTTGTTATACCTGCATCAGCAGCGTATCATACGCAAACTCTATCGGCAGACCGTCGGCCTGGAGTTGTGCGGCAAGCGCGCGGGTATCGTCGGGATCGAGTAGCGAAGGCTCTTCAATATGCATCAGCAGCGCGCGCCGTGGGGCGAGCGCCCGCACGATAGCGAGCGTCTGGGTGAAGCTTGCCTCGTGCTTAAACACCGGGTGGTCGGCGGGGAGCAACTCCTCACCGGTAAGCGGATGCAGGTCGGGGAGCCCCATCGGCAGCACCACCAGATCGCAGCCGCGCAGATGTGCGGGGGGATTCCAGCCAAACAGCTCGTCCATCGCGATCAGCACGCGCTGGCCGCCCTGCTCGATCAGAAAGGCGTAAACATAGTTTTCGGCGAGGCGAAACGGCGTAATGAGCGTATTGCCGATACGCACATGTTCGCCATCACGCAGCACATTCAGCATCACCACGTTGCGGTCGGCGAGAAAGGTGAAATTCTCCCACAGACCAAGCCGATGGCGAAAATCGTGCGCCACCTGTTGCGGAAGATAAATATCGGTGCAACGATTGCGCGGAGGCACGCCGCGCCAGTCGTAGTTCATCTCCCAAATGCGCCGCCCGGCGGTGTGGTCGGGGTGCCAATGCGAATAGAAGCAACCGGCGATATGGCGCACCTGCGAGCGGTTAAGCATACTACCGATCTCTTCCGGCGTATCGAAGAGCAGATCCGGGCCATGCACGAAGACGCTCGGCCCACCGCGGCTATATGGCACACCGTGTGCGCGCGCCTTCACACAGACACGACACTGGCAGCCAGGTCGCGGCGTCGCTATCGCGCCACCCGAGCCGAGGATTTCGATACGCATCGTCGCTCCCCTAAGAGCACAGAGTATAGAAAAACAGCCTTCGTTGTCTACGTCGCTCTATGCTCTGTGCTCTCGGTTCTATACTCTTTTACCGCGTCTCCGGCAGCAGCGTATAATCGGGGAAGTTGCCGAAGACGCGCTCGTCTGGTGCGCCTTGCGTGACGGAGTGGACAAGGTATTTGCCGCCGACGAAGCAGCCTTTCCACGACTGGCCCATGCCGCCGAAGACCTCGTCGCGGTCGCCACGCGAGCGCACCTGGTTGATGCCGACTTTAAACGAGCGCAGTTCGGCGGCGATCTGGCGCGCGAGCTTCTCATCGTCGCTGGCGATCGAGGAGACGAGGTTGCCGTTTGAGATGTTCATCTCGCTGATCAGCTCTTCGACGCGATCGACCAGCACGATCGAGTCGATCGGCCCGAAGGGCTCGTTGTGGTGCAACCGCGCGTTACGCGGTACGTCGATCAGTGCGGCGGGCGCGATATAGGCCGAGATATCTTGGCCGGGCAGAAACCGCTCGTGGTCGAGTTCGCCTTCATACAATGGAATAGCGCCGTTGCCGAGCGCCTCGCTGTAGAGTACACGTAGCTCTTCAACCTTACGGCTGTTGATCAGTGGGCCGAAATCCAGATCGGGCAGCGGCTCATCGGCGCTGTTCACCAGCAAAGGGTGGCCGACCTTGATCGACTTCAGCACCGGCAGATACATGTCGAGAAATTTGGGGAAGAGCTGGCGCTGCACTACAAAGCGGATGTAGGCCGTACAGCGCTGCTTGCCATAGGCGAAGCCCTTCTTGATCTGCTCGGCTAGCTGCGGCCAGTTTGAGAAATCCCAGATGCCGTAGGCGTTTACGCCCTCCATTTCGAGCATATAACGCTTATTGCGGTCGTACAGGCTCGCCGCGATGTCGCGCCCATTGCTCTTGCCGCCCACAAAAGCTAAACAGGCGACATCCTGGTTACGCACAAGGGCATCGGAGAGTTGGCCGCCCGAGCCGCTGACCAGCGAGACCGGCAGCCCATTACGTCGTGCCAGGCCCAGCGCGAGTGCGAGCGCGTACATGCCGCCGTCGGTCGGCGTTTTGGCGATGGTGGCATTGCCCGCCAGCATCTGCACCAGCACCGCATGCACCAGCACCGAGAGCGGGTAGTTCCACGAGGCGATATTCGAGATCAGGCCAAGCGGCGCGCGCCGGCGATCATCGAATCGATGTTTTCGACATACCAATCAACCCCGCTGATACAACGGTCGACATCGTCGCAGGCGAGCTTGTAGGGCTTGCCGATCTCCCACATCAGCAGATGGGCGATCAAGTCGCGGTGGGCGCGTAGATCGCGCAGGGTGGTGGCGATCCGCGCGCGACGCTCATCGAGATCGATCGTTGCCCACGCCTCGTGCTCCTTGCCCGGCATACCGTACCGCGCGCTTGGCGGTGTCTAGATCGATCATCGGCATCGTGCCGAGTTGCGAGCCATCCACCGGCGTAAAATACATTTTGCCGTGGCCCGGTGCCGACCAGCCGCCTTCGATCAGGTTGAGCACCGTCCCATCCGATGTGAACGCCTCTGGCAGCGCATTCTGAAGCTGACGAAGGAGCGTCGGCCATTCCTTGCCCGGCGCAATCATCTTTGACATATGTGACAATTCCTGCGATTGTAAGCCATGCTGTATGCTCAGTATACCATAGCGGAGAATGCAGGAGTCAGGAGCGCAAGCGCACTGGGCGTGTCAGATTCGGTTCAAATGGCTGTGCTACAATTGGGAGGTACGCTTCGCTCGCTTCGAGAATACGTATGTTCTCGTCTTCTCTGGCAAATGCCAGGTTCAAGAAGAAATGTTACGCAGTGGTGCGCGCTAAGCTCGCGCCACTGCGCAACATCCCCCTTCTTGAAACCCTTTGTAAGGAGATCAACATGCAGCTCGGCATGATCGGCCTGGGCCGAATGGGATCCAACATGGTGCGCCGCCTGTTACGTGCCGACCATGAGTGTGTCGTTTACAACCGCAGCCCCGAGAAAGTGCAAGAGCTCGCCGCCGAGGGCGCTGTCGGTGCCACAACGCTGGAAGATTTTATTGCCAAGCTCGCCGCGCCGCGCGCGATCTGGCTTATGGTCCCTGCTGCGGTGGTCGATCAGCAGATCGCAGCGCTCAAGCCGCTGCTCGCCCCCGGCGATATTCTGATCGATGGCGGCAACTCCTACTATCACGATGATATTCGACGTGCGCACGAATTGGAGGCAAGTCGGGCAATCCATTATGTTCGATTGTGGAACGTAGCGGGACGGCGTCTGGGGCTTGGGACTGACGGTACGTGCTTGATGATCGGCGGCGAGACCGAAACCGTGCAGCACCTTGACCAATCTTCGCGGCGCTCGCCCCCGGCAGCGCC
>JAAUTF010000673.1 GCA_012031775.1 Candidatus Altimarinota bacterium
TGTGCGCACGCGGCGCGCGCTCCAGGCCTCGACAAGGCCGACAATGTCTTTGCGCGCGATCCACTGCGCCACACAGAGTACCCGGCGTGCTTCAAATACGTTGCTAGGGCTAGGTTGGCGGCCTTCCTTTGCAGGCAGAAGGATGCGCTCAGGCGTACTTTTCCTCCCGAATCGTGGTCTGTGCTTCATGTCACCGCTTATGAACCGATCAAACCCTGGTGCTACAATCCGAATACGTTCGCGCGACACGCCGCGCCGCTCCAGGATCGTCGCGCCATCCTGGCTCACGGCGATCAGCGTGTTGGCGCGTAGCAACCCGGCCTCGCGCTGCTGCTCCGCCGTATCGTCGTTCGCCACACTGGGCAGCTCGTGTACCATCGCTAGCAAGGGGCGCTGTGCGCGCCAACTATCGAGCCAGGGTGCCACCACTGCGCGCGCCAACGCGTCGACCACGATCAGATCGTAGTGCAGCGGGTTGAAGCTGCGCCCAAACAGCTCGGCGGCGGCGAGCTGTGCAGCAAGTTCGGCAGCACTGGCCACGATCTCCTCGATCACAAAGCCCTGGGCGCGCAGACGCCGGAAGACCTCGCGGTGATACAGATAACCGCCTGTCAGGCGTTGCGGATCGCCGACCGTGATAAAAGCAATGTGCATATTCGTGTAGAATTCAGGCGTCAGGCGTTACGCGGTCGTCGGTGCAGCACATTATGCTACCATGTCACCCCGTGCAGAGCACTACCGATTCCTTACGACGCTGCGCTCCGTTCGGCATAACGATAGAGAGCCACCGCGTACTTTGTGTCAGGAGGCAGAATTCAAGACTCTGCCTGCTGAATGATGACTCCTGCCCCCTCACACTATGGACACCTGGGCTGCATACTATCAGGCCAATGCCGGTCGGGCGCCGCGCCAGCTCTTTCAGAAGGCGCTCAGGCGCTTGCAGCTGGAAATGTTAACTAGTTTTGCGATCGACCTCGGCTGCGGCGATGGCACCGAGACGCTGGCGCTGCTCGGTGCGGGCTGGCGTGTGCTGGCGATCGACAGCAGCGCTGCTGCGCTCGCCTGGTGCAGGAGAAAGCTGCTGTGCTGCCGACTGCCCAGCTTCAGACACAGCAAACGCCATTTGAACACTGTTGCTGCCGCCCGCCGATTTTATCTATGCGGGCCTGAGTTTGCCCTTCTGCCAACCGGCCTGTTTCGCAGCAACCTGGGCGCAGATCCGCAGCGCGCTGCGCCCCGGCGCGCGATTTGCTGGCCATCTCTTCGGCGCGCGCGACAGCTGGGTCGGCGATTCTACCATGAGTTTCTTCACGCTCACAGCGGCCTGTCAGCTACTCGACGGCTTGGAGATCGAGTATTTCCACGAGATCGACGAGTACGGCGCGTCGTTTGTCGGCCCGAAGCACTGGCATATCTTCGAGCTTATCGCCCGCCAACCCTTATGAAAGCTAACCAAACCAAGACTAACGCCGTGCGCGCGCTCGATCGGGCCAGTATTACTTATGAGCTACGCAACTACGAGTTGGCCGCCGAGGATTTTAACGCCGAGGCGGTAGCCGCCTTGCTCGGTATGGCCCCGGAGACGATTTTTAAGACCTTGATCGCTCATGGTGATGTGACCGGCCATCTCTTCGCGCTCGTGCCTGCCTCGTCGGAGCTCGATCTGCGCGCGCTAGCCACGGCCGCAGGCAACAAGCGCGTCGAGCTTGTGCCGCTGCGCGACGTACTGGATTTAACGGGCTATATGCGCGGTGCCGTCACACCACTGGCTGCCAAAAAAGCCTACCCCGTTTTTATCGACGAGACCGCCGAGATCTGGCCGCAGATCGGCATCAGCGGCGGTATGCGTGGCTTGCAGATCGTGCTTGCCCCCGATGATCTGCTGCGCATCACCGGCGCCCAATTGGCGAATATCGCGCGGTAATACACGACCACAACACGCTCGAACGCGCCGTAGGGGCGCAGCTCGCTCAGGCTCCTACAGTTGGATCATAACACGCCCGAACGCGCCGCGTAGGCTTGCGGATTCTCCCAGATCCGCACGGTCAAGGCGATTAATCCTTCGTTACGCAGGCCTGTTGCTAGCTCGTGCCAGCAGTGCTCGGCGACGACTTCGACCGTCGGGTTGCGCCCGACGAAGGCGGGTAACTCGTTCAAAAGCTGATAGTGCAACCCGGCAGCAAGCAGCCGCACACGTTCTTGCAGCACAGCGATATTAAACAGCGTGCCATCGGCGCGCAGCGTCTCGCCCTGCACAATCGCCTCTAAGCGGTAGGTATGGCCGTGGACGCGGGTAGCCGGGCCGAAATCGCCGACCATAAACACCGCTGCCTCGAACTGGTCGCTGATGCCAATTTCGTACATGAGATTATTCCTTGCTGCACGCCGCAGCCTGTCACGGGCGGGCATAGGAGCCACCGCGTACGTTCAGTCACTTTATCTTCTATGCTCTTGGTTCTGTGCTTTCATACACAAAGATCGCCTGCAGCGCTTCGCCGCGCGCCACGACTTGATAGGCCGCAGCCGCATTGTACAGCGTAAAACGATGCGAGATCAGCTCGCGCAATCGTAGATCTTGAAGGAGTGCGACAATAGTGTCGTGCCGACGGGCTATGTCCCAGCGAGCGCCAAGCTCAGGGTTCACACGCCCAACCTGGCTCGATCGCAGTCGCACGCGCCCGCGATGAAAATGGCCGCCAAGATCGAGGTTCACGGGTTTGCTGCCGTACCACGATGCTACCACGGACCGTCCCTTCCAGCGAGGACTGTTGTCGATCGCTTGCTGAAGCGCCATCGGGTCGCGTCCGCTCACTTCGATCGCCATCACTCAGCTGCCCGGCCCGCCGCTTGGCGGCGCGGATCGCGTGGGGGTTGCGGTTGGCAATGTCGCGCGCGATGGCCAGTGCCCGGGCGAGCGGATCGGCATCGACATAGGTCGCAAAATCTAGGAATTGCGCGCCGCCGTTAAATACGGTTTCGCGCTCCTCCGTCCAGCCGATATCCCTGCTCGTCCAAACGCCTCGACGCTTGTGCGCTTGCAGGTTGTTTAAAACCTTGGCTTGTGAGGTCGTTCTGCGAATGTCGGCAGAGTTCGACACGAGCCCCTGAGTAGGCGCGCATAGACCGGGCTGTAGCGAGCCCCTCTTCCACTGAGAGGCGTTCGCAACACCTGCGCCTGCTCTCCAAACCCCCTGCGCAAAAACAGGCGCCGTCAGCACGAGAGAGAGCACCAAAGATAGTATCAGTCTTACCATGAGCGCCTAGTACCTCTTGGCGGGAATGGTCGCATCGTTCTAAGTACGGTTCGTTCCTCTTGCGGCGCCCAGTCAACTATCTGAACGTCCCTGAACGCCTGCTGAGCAAGCTGCATGATTACGCCCTCTTTGCCTTCGCCAAGGTCGCGCTCAAGCATTGCCCAAGCCCATTCCCAAAGCACATGAGCGTATTCGTCAGGGAACATCACATGCGAGTTTCCATCTGTCAGCTCTTGCGCTCGGTACCTTGCCGTAAACTCGATAGTGCGAGTCTCAAGCGGAACCGGATAAAAGTAGAGGTAGTATCGAGCCGAGTTATCGAC
>JAAUTF010000674.1 GCA_012031775.1 Candidatus Altimarinota bacterium
GCCTTTCGATCGGCGGCGCTGTGCTGGCGCTGACTTTTCTGGCGCTGGTGTTCAGCTACCGCAACTACCCGCAGATCACTCGCGCAGGGTGATACAACGCGAGATCCATCGCGCACAGGCGTGGCCGCTTATGAACGCGGCGACCATCAAGCGGCGATCGCCGCCTTTGAGCTTATGCTGGCCGACCAACCCTTCTTTGTGGATGGCCGTACCGACCTGGCGCGTGTCTATTTGGAGATGGGCGACTACGAAGGCGGCTGGGAGGCACTCGGCAATCGCCAGACGCATCGCTCGGACGTGATCCGCGGCGCGCTTTCGCGCGAACAGGGCGATTTGGAGCGCGCTCGCTTCTTCTTTGAGGATGCCGAGTTTCGCGCTGGCGAAGATGTGCAGGCGCTCACCTTACAGTGGCTCAAGCCAGATGCCACCAACGCACTCACGCTCGGCAATGGCCTCGACTTCGGCTATCTGCAAGGCTTTTCCTTTGGAGAGGAGCTGATTGAGACCGACGGCAGCCCCCGCTCGTACCGCTGGTTGCAGGGCGATGGCTCGATCGTACTGCCGCTCACGCGACCGCTGGAGAAGGGCAGCTTTGTGCGCCTACGCATGACGGGCACCGGGCCTACCGCTACGCCCTTGCGCATCACCATCGGCGGGCAGAACACCACGATACAGGTGCGCAGCGGCGAGTGGCGCGTCTATCGCGTGCCGGTGCCGGAAGAACTGTACGGCCAGCAGCAGATCAGGATGGTGCTCGCACGCCCCTCGTTGGTGCCGGTGCAGTACAACCCGGCCAGCACCGACGCGCGCCTGCTCAGTTTGATGATCAGCAACGTGGCAGTAGAATAAAAGATAGTGTGTGTAAGGCGCAGCGATGCTCGGCTTGCATACAAAACTTTCTCAGTTGCAGTAATGATCGATACCTATGCAGAACATAAGCGGGGAATGACAAACAGTTACCCCTTTACGGTGACGGTCGTCATCCCCGCTTTTAACGAGGGCCATGGCATTAGCACCGTGATCGAGCGGGTGCGCAGCTACCTGCCTGAGGCCGAAATTCTTGTGGTCGACGATTGTTCCACCGATGATACTACCGCACAAGCGCTGGCCGCCGGCGCACGCGTCGAGCGCCACCCGGTGAACCGCGGCAATGGCGCTGCCGTCAAAACGGGCATCCGCCGCGCGCATGGCGAAGTTATTTTACTGATGGACGCCGACGGCCAGATGGATGCGCGCTACATCCCCGCTATCCTCGGCCCGATCGCCGAAGGCTTCGATATGATCGTCGGCGCGCGTACACGCGATACGCAGGGCGACAGCCGGGCGCGGCGGCTGGGCAACCAGGCCCTCGATGTGCTCGGCAGCTACCTCGTCGAAACCGAGGTGCGCGACCTGACCAGCGGCTACCGCGCGATGCGCCGCGATGTGATTATGGAATTCGTCCACCTGCTGCCCAACCGCTACTCGTACCCAACAACAAGCACTCTGGCGCTAACCAAGGCGGGCTACGCGGTCGGCTTTGTGCCGATCGCCGGGCAAAAACGTAGCGGCGGTAAGAGCGGTCAGAAGCTTTTGCGCAACGGTATCAAGTTCGGCCTGATCATTTTGCGTATGGTTTCGCTCTTTGCGCCGCTGCGCGTTTACTTCCCGGTGGCACTTTTGATGCAAACGCTCGCCCTGATCTCGACACTGATCAGCATTTTTATCACCGATGTGGAGCGCGGATTGCACATCCCCAACTCGGCGGCGGCGCTGATCGTCGGCGGTATTGTCGTCTTTATGTTTGGTCTGCTCGGCGAGCAGATCGCCGCGCTGCGCTTCGACCGCCGCGATCGTTAAACTAACGTTTGCGTGCAGTTCGCAGCTTCGCTGGCCGAACTGCACGCAAACATACTCTATGAAAAAATACCTGCCATGGCTACTGCGCCTGCTCGGGCCGGCCTTGTTGCTCCTTTTTCTGGCCAATAGCAATCTGCAAGATCTGTTCGGCTATCTGCGCGAGGCGCAGCCCTGGCCAATCGTGCTTTCGCTGGCGCTGATGCCGCCTTTTGTGATCATCAAGTCGTGGCGCTGGCAGCGTATTTTACACGAGATGCGCCTCGATCTACCGCTCGGCACCGCCTGCGGCCTCTATTGCGTCGGCCTGTTCCTTGGCGCAACCACGCCGGGCCAGGCGGGCGATCTCGTCAAGGCCTGGTATTTGCGCGATCGCGGCCATCCGATCGCGCCCGCGCTGCTGAGCGTGGTGCTCGATAGACTCTTCGATCTGCTGATCATGGCGGCGCTGGCAACGCTCGGTATCTTCGCACTCGGCCAATTGCTCCCCAGTCGCGAGCTACAGACAGCGCTTGTGCTCACTATGGCGATCGGCCTGGTTACCTTGACAGTGCTGCTCGTAGGCCGTGGCCCACGCGAGTGGTTGATGACCGTCGCCCTGCCACGCTTTGCCCCCCGTCGGCCTACGCGCGGCTCTGGAGCGATGGAGCACACAGCTCGCTAGCCTTTCGCTGCGCCCGGCTATGCTTATCGCTGTGGCCGTCGCCTCGCTGATCTCGGCTTTTTTTACCTTCTGGCGGCTCTGGCTGCTCTTCCTCGCCCTCAACCTCACCGCCGTACCGCTCTACGTTGTTGTCGGCGTCTCGGCATTGATCGCTGTTTTGCAAGTGCTGCCGATCTCTATTGCCGGCGTGGGCGTCCGCGATGCCGCACTGCTCGCCGTGCTCGCACCCTACGGCTATACCGTCGAACAGGCTATCGCGCTCTCGGCGCTCTTCCTGCTGCTCAACCTTCAGCACATTCTCGTCGGTTTTATCGTATCATTCTGGTACCCGCTTGGCAGCCGCGACGAGCCGGGGGAGGTTACAGGATAGAGGAACGACTGCCATCGGGTCGCGGGGGAAAGACGGCGCATTAGCCAGGCACGGATCGGGCAAGCGGTGCTATCATAGAAAGTAAGCCTTCTGACTCATCACGCACCAGCGCAGTTCGGTGCATCTGTAACCTGTAACCTGTCACCTCTACCCTCAGGAGGGCATCCATGCTGCTACCGCCGCGCCCGATCATCTATGAAATCCATACGTTTGTCTGGCTGGATGAACTCAGTCGTCGTTATGGTAGCGCGCTAATGCTGGCCGATGTGCCGCTTGCGGAATGGCAGGCCATCGCCGCACTTGGAGCCGACGCCGTCTGGCTGATGGGTGTCTGGGAGCGTAGCCCCGCCGGTGTTGCCGTCGCCAACAACAACCCTGAGCTGCAAGCCGGGTTTGTGCGCGCGCTGCCCGATTTTACCCCGGAAGACAACATCGGCTCAGCGTACTGTGTGCGCCGTTACGAGGTCGATGCGCGCCTTGGTGGGCGCAGCGGGCTGGCAGCGGCGCGCGCCGCCCACAATCTGGTGCTTGTCGCCAATACGCATCCGGCATATCGTGAGCAACTCATAAACCCCAATTCCACCTACAGGAAAGGCTTAGACGCGGCACTCGCCCTGCAGAGCATCTGCAAATCCGGGCTGCGCGGGCTAGCAAGACACCTGAAGAGTTGATTGAAAGTCAAAGACTGATTGATGCCGCGCT
>JAAUTF010000037.1 GCA_012031775.1 Candidatus Altimarinota bacterium
TCCGGCTCCTCGTGATGTTCGTGGGCGACGGCAATGCCTGACTCCAGGGCCGCGTCGGGATGGGGCGCCATCGGATCGGGCGCCGGCGCTTTGCCACGGAAGAGATGTTTGGCTTTGCGTACTGCAGCGCTGGCCGCGATTTCAGTGAACAGCTTCGGGTTGAAGGCGGTGTTGCAGTGCACGTTGCACTCGTGTGTACAGAAACACTTTGTATCCACAATCCAATCGGCGATCTCTTTGTTGCTGCCGCCAGACGCGATCCGCTCCAGCACTTCGATCTCGCGGTCGCTCAGCGGCGTGAAGATTGGGAAGTCCGCCTCAGGGTTCGTCGTCGTCGCCCTGCGGGAGGGTGCGAAACTGCGTCAGCACACGGCTGGCAACACGCGGCTCTTCCAGCAGCACATCGTTGATCACATACTCGCCACGCGCCACGCGCCGCAGAATTTCCATCAGCGCCTGTGGCTTAATATCTTTTGAGCGGTAGGCCGCCGCCCCGGCGCGGAGCGCGTTGAACGCCTGCTCGTCGTTCTCGTGCATGCTAAGCATAACCACGCCCACGCTCGGATACTGGCGTCGCACCTGGCGCGTTAGATCGAGCCCGCTGATGCCCGGCAGATTGAGGTCGATCAGCATCGCGTTCGGCTCCTGCGACTGGCTGACGCCCGCCAGCCAGTCGAGCGCGGCTTCGCCGCTCGCCGCCTCGCCGACGATCGTGATATCGTCTTCGTCGGCGAGCGACCAGCGAATGCCGTGCCGGAATAGCGGGTGATCATCAACAATCAGCAGCCTTATGGTTGGGTTGGGGGGCATGGAAGCGGCTCCTTTTCCTGCATCTTCAGCCAGTGTCGGTAGGCTTCTTCTGGATCGTTAAGTCCCTGAATTCCAGCGGCACGCAGCCCCGCCACCGTCTCGACTAGCGGCAGGCCGACGACAGCTGTGTAGCTGCCATAGACCATACGTACCAACTTGCCGCCCAGGCCCTGGATGCCGTAAGCTCCGGCTTTGTCGAGCGGTTCGCCGGTGGCGACATACGCGGCTATCTCGTCGTCCCGCAGCGGTGCTATCTCGACCTGGCTGGCCGTCAGTGTCAGGTAGAGTGCTGCTGCCTCTGCTGCCACACAGACGCCTGTATACACTGTGTGGGTGCGGCCTGCTAACTGCCGCAGCATACGACGTGCATCTGCTGTGTCGCGCGGCTTGTTTAAAATCTTGTTGTCGATGACAACCGTGGTGTCGGCACCGAGCAATACGGCATTGCCGCTTTCCTTGGCAGCCGCATCGGTTTTACGCCAGGCTAGCAGCGTCGGGTGATTGATGCGGTCGAGCGGAAAGGCGGGTAGCGCAGCTAGTACCTCGGGCGGCACCGGGTCGTCACGCTCTTCGCCGTCGGTGACGCAGATCTCGAACGGAACACCTAGCAAGGCCAGTAGCTCACGCCGCCGCGGGGAACCGGAGGCGAGCACGAGACGCGTGTTCGTCGTGCTGGGAGGGGTGTAGTTCTCAGCTGTTGCAGATGTCACATCGTGCATATCGCCTTCGATCATAGCACGCAGCTAGCTAATGTGCAAGCTTGGCACAAGGAGCACCCACGTTTGTACGATTCAGTGTTGTTCACCACCAACAAGTGGTGTCAATATTGCGCGGCGGCATACTCTATGCTACACTCTCGGTAAGGATGCAGCTGTCAATGGCGACAGGCAGCGCCGAGGTGGGGTGCCTTGCGCGTTCGGCCTGATTTTAAGAATAGACCCCCTGCGCATCCGCCGGGGGTTTTTCTATGCGAAGGAGACGACATGACGCTTTCAGCTGAGCAGGAGTTGCTGGCTCCAATTACGCTGCGCAGCGAGCTTCCTGCCGAGACGCTGCGCGAGATGTACCACTATATGGCGCTGGCCCGCGCGCTCGATGAACGTATGTGGTTGCTCAATCGCGCGGGCAAGGCGCCGTTTGTGATCTCGTGTCAGGGCCACGAGGCGGCCCAAGTCGGCGCAGCCTTCGCGCTACAGCGCGGCAAAGATTTTACACTGCCCTACTATCGTGGCCTCGCTAGTGTGCTGGTGATGGGCATGACACCCACCGAGGTGATGTTGGCGCTCTTCGCGCGCGCCGCTGATCCTAGCAGTGGTGGCCGCCAGATGCCTGCTCACTACGGTAGTCGGCGGCTTAAGATCGTCACCCAGAGCAGCCCGGTCGGCACGCAGATCGCCCATGCCGCTGGTATTAGCTTGGCCGAAAAGATCAAAGGCGGCGACGCCGTCGCCTGGACGTCGTTTGGTGAGGGTACGACGAGTCAGGGCGATTTTCACGAGGCGCTTAATCTTGCGGCCGTGCATCGCTTGCCGGCCATTTTTCAATGCGAGAATAACGAATACGCGATCAGCGTGCCGATTCGTCAGCAGATGGCTGTTAATAGTGTGGCCGATCGCGCGCTGGCCTATGGCATGCCCGGCGTCTCTGTCGATGGCACCGATCTGCTGGCGGTCTACGAGGTGACACGTCGTGCTGTCGAGCGTGCGCGTCGCGGCGATGGCCCGACGCTGATCGAGGCACGTGTCGTTCGCCTCACAGCGCACAGTTCCGACGATAACGACCGTACGTATCGCCCACAACGCGAGCTGCGCAGCTTGCGTCAGCACGATCCGCTGGCGCGTTTCGTCGCCTATCTGCACGACCACGACTTGCTCAGCGAGGCCGAGGCCCAGGAGCTGCGCGCACAGATCGCCGCCGAGGTCGATGCTGCCACCGAGGCTGCTGAACAAGCGGCGCTGCCCGACCCCGAGACGCTAGCAGATCATGTGTATGGGTCGTAAAGGATGCGCTTTGCCGGTACGAGCGCACCTGCTGCGCTGCCCCGGCCTGAGAATGAGGATTTATGTCAGAGCTAAACGTGCTCGAAGCCATCCGTCAGGGTATCGACGAAATGATGGCCGCCGATGAGCGGGTCTTTGTTTTTGGCGAGGATGTCGGCAAGCGTGGCGGCGTTTTTCGGGTGACGGAAGGCCTGCTCGATAAATACGGTCCGCTGCGTATCATCGACGCGCCGCTCGCCGAGAGCGTAATCGTCGGCGCGTGCATCGGTGCAGCCATGAACGATACGCTGCCGATCGCCGAGATCCAGTTCGCCGATTTTATCGCGCCCGCCTTTAACCAGATCGTGCAAGAGGCCGCCCGCATTCGCTACCGCAGCAATGGCGATTGGAATGTGCCGATGGTTATTCGCGCGCCTTACGGCGGCGGTATTCACGGCGCGCTCTATCACAGCCAGAGCATCGAGGCTACCTTCGCCCACATCCCCGGTCTTAAGGTCGTCGCGCCATCCACGCCCTACGACGCCAAAGGCTTGATCAAAAGTGCCGTCGAAGATGCCGATCCGGTGCTCTTCCTGGAGCATAAAAAAACCTACCGTCTAATCAAGGGCAGTGTGCCGGCGAGCGATTATCGGGTGCCGATCGGTCTTGCCGATGTGAAGCGCAGCGGCAGCGATCTGAGCGTGTTTACCTATGGTTTGATGCTGCACTACTGTCTGGAAGCTGCGCAAACACTGGAACGCGCAGGCACGAGTGTGGAGGTTGTCGATCTGCGTAGCCTGCGCCCGCTCGATACGGCGACTATTCTCGACAGTGTGCGTAAAACCGGCAAAGCGCTGATCGTCCACGAGGACAATTTAACCGGCGGTTTTGGTGGCGAGGTTGCGGCGTTAATAGCCGAGCACGTCTTTGAGTACCTCGACGGCCCGATCACCCGCTTGGGTGCCCCCGATGTGCCGGCCATGCCCTACGCCAAACCGCTCGAAGATGCCTTTATGCTCAATCCACTTAAGATCGCCACCGCGATGCGCACCCTCGCCGCGTACTGAGGGAGGATTCAGGATTCAGAAGTATCAACGCAGCGCGCCTGGCATCCATCATCGTAAGGGCGCAGCATGCTGCGCCCCACCGACTAGCGCAGCATGCTGCGCCCGAGAAACGAAATGCCAACCGAAATCAAAATGCCCCAACTAGGTGAGAGCGTGACTGAAGGAACGGTGGCCCGCTGGCTGAAGCGGCCCGGCGACCAGGTGGCGAAGTACGAGCCGCTGCTCGAAGTGGTCACTGATAAAGTCGATAGCGAGGTGCCTGCACCTATCGCGGGTACGCTGCTCGACATCGTGGTCGCCGAGGGCGAAACAGTGCGTGTGGGTACGGTGCTGGCGCGCATCGGCGTGGCAGACGAGGAATCAGTAGCTGCGGTCGCTCCACCGGTCACCACGGCTGAGAGCGTCGCTACGCCACTGTCGCTGTGCCACGCAATAGCTACCTCTCGCCGGTTGTCGCGCGCCTGGTAGCCGAACACGACCTCGACATCACGCAGATCGCTGGAACCGGAGCAAACGGTCGCGTCAGCAAACAAGATGTGCTGCGCTATCTGGCGTCAGGAGCCAGGAGCCAGGAGTCAGGAGTCAGAAGGGCAGAAACTCCAGACAGAAGACAAGAGACGAGAGACGAGCGGCAGGAGACGGCGGCTATTGAAGACGATATTCAGGATGCTTTCGCGATCGATGCAAGTCCCGAACCTGCGAGCCCTCCAACGCAGCAACGCTCTGACATTTCTACACTCGATGAAGATACGGAGTTGGTGCCGCTGACGCCGATGCGGCGCAGCATCGCCGAGCATATGGTGCGCTCGATCCGTACGTCGCCGCACGTCACCACGGTGATGGAAGTCGATCTGAGCCGCGTGCTGGCTCACCGCGAGCAGCACAAAGGGCAGTTCGAGCAGCAGGGTGTGCGTCTCACCTTCACGCCTTACTTTGTGCAGGCCTCGGCGCGTGCCTTGCAGGTGGTGCCGGTCTTTAATGGCAGCTTCAGCGCTACCGGGATCGTGCTCAATCGCCGTATCCACATCGGCGTGGCGGTTGCGCTCGACGAGGGCCTGATCGTACCGGTGATCCGCGACGCCGACGAGAAAAATTTGCTCGGTCTTTCACGCCAGGTTAACGATCTCGCCGCACGCGCGCGCAGCCGTCGCCTCAAGCCCGAAGAGACGCAAGGTGGAACCTTTACTATCACTAATCACGGGGTGAGCGGCAGCATCTTCGCTACACCGATCATCAACCAACCGCAGGCTGCCATTCTCGGCATCGGCGCGATCGTCAAACGCGCCATTGTTATCAGCCAGAACGGTAGCGATGCGATTGCGATCAGGCCGATGTGTTACCTCTCGCTCACCTTCGACCATCGCATCGCCGACGGTGCCGCCGCCGATGGGTTTCTTGCTGTTATTAAAACAGTGCTTGAGGCCAGCCAATAGTGTATGCCTGCGCGGGCGGAGTGTGATGGGACGCGGTGGGGTCGAGCATGCTCGACCCCACCGCGTCTTTTGTTACCCCTTGACAGTATATACTGCACGTAATATACATATACTACTAAACATATGTATGTAGGAGTATGTATGACACGGCCAGCAACCTTTGAACTCGCTACCACCGATAAGCTGACGGGCCTGCTCTCCGCTGATTACTTTCGTCATCTACTGCGCAACGAGGTGTTACCAGATCTACGACAACGTGACGAGCCGATCAGCATCTTCTTGATGGATCTCGATAATTTTATGGTGTTGAATCAGCAAAGTGGTCGCGAGTGCGGCGATCAGGTGCTGGCCAGCACAGCAGCGTTGTTGCAAGAGCTTGCTCCGCCCAACGCACTGCTGGTGCGCTACAGCGGTGACGAGTTTGGCGGCGCTTTGCCCGAAATGCAGATCGACGATGCCTTTTCGCTGCTCGAAGAAGTTCGTCGTCGTGTGGTCGTGCTGCCCTTGCCCTGTGTGGCGGAGGTACCGCTGGCTTGCTCGATCGGACTGGCTGGCTTTCCGGCGCATGGACAGCGTGAAGATGAATTGATGCGCCAGGCCGATGAGGCGCTGTACATCGCTAAAACCAGCGGGCGCAACAAAGTCGCGCTGCCGCCCTCCGATAGCCGTATGATCACCAAGACGAGCTACTACACGCGCACACAGCTTGAACGGCTATCGCTGCTGGCCAAGAATGTCAAGCGCAACGAGGCCAGCATTCTGCGCGAGGCGCTTGACGATGTGCTGAAGAAATATAATGACCGGTTAAAAGGATAGTGCTATTGGGGTGCGAGATAGTGTCCGGCCTGGCTTACGCTCAACGGCAAATGCGGGGAAAACGCGCGCAGCCGCGCGCGATCGGGAGCTAAGAAGTACATTCATGGATGTTGACAGCTACCTATACAGCGCCGACAGCGGCGCTACCAAACACGTAAGCTCATATTTCGACAGCGTGCCCTACGTGCCAGACTGCGTCAACCCCTACGCTTGTCCTGAAGACTCTGGAACTGCTTTCTGAAACGGTACCGGTGTAAAAATACTGCCTTCCTCTAGCGAGCCATACACGCGGCAGCGCACTTCACCCCAGCGCAGCCCGTAGAGCGCGATGTAGGCGCAGAACAGCGCGTCGACGCGATCTTCATAGGCTTTGAGCGCTGTGCCACGTAGGTCGTCTATCTTGTGGAGCAGCAGCGCCTCGTGCCCATGCAATGGCGGGTCGGTCAGGCGCAGCGCCAGAAGGTGGCGACGGTACTCATGCCAGGCCGCCAATTGTGTTTCACGCGAGCGTTGCGGGCGCGCTTTATATTTTAGCGTGCGTTGTAAACCAAAGAGGGCGATCATCGCCGGGTGCGGGAAGACCTCGACGATGCGCCGATCGCGTTGGCCAACAGCGATCTCGGCGCGCTGCTGAAAACCCGCAGCGGCCAGGCTGCGCACCAGTTCCTCGCCGCGTATCCTGCCGTTATAGCTCAGCAACTTCCGATTCGCCGGGTGCGCACCTGCTTCGTAGCGCCGAAAATCGCGCGCCAGTTCAGCCTCGGCGCGGCGTTGCCCGCTCGTGTTTGGCACCGTCAGCGGCGCGTCCACCGCCACGATCGTCGGCAGCGCACCGGCCTGCTGCACAATATAAGCGACAATCTCGTCGTCACTGCCGAGCAAGGTTGGCTCAGCTATCAGGCGCGCGCCATGCTCACCGCCGTGCAAGGTAGCTACCCCGCTTGCATTCTGTGGCGACCAGGCGAGGTCGAGGCCGATAAAAACGAACGCTGGCCCTGCAATGTTTGACACTGTGGATAACTCGTGGTATAAGCGCAAGTACGCAAAGTGAATCTGTGAGGAAGAGGCTCTGTGTCAGCTTCAAAACGCGCCCTGCTCGCGCTAGCTGCGGTGATC
This sequence comes from Candidatus Altimarinota bacterium, assembly GCA_012031775.1. Classification (GTDB taxonomy): domain Bacteria; phylum Chloroflexota; class Chloroflexia; order Chloroflexales; family Chloroflexaceae; genus JAAUTF01. Next base: position 7,222 of record JAAUTF010000037.1, read on the forward strand.
GCGATCACTGTCATCGTTTCGCTGTCCGGTGCGACATGGCCGCAAGCCGAGGATATGCCCGCTCTGGCGGCGCAATCAGAACTAAATACTACCATCGCCGCCCGCATTCAGCCCACTGCGACGCTCACGCCCACTGCGACCGCCACAGCCACACCCTCGCCTACACCCACGCTGGCCCGCCGCGAATTCCAAGAGCAGCTCGCACCTAAGATCGCGCCGACGACCTTCTTGCCCGGCACCGGCCCGGCGTTGCCTGGCACGCTCATCACCCAAGGGCGACGCCTCGATTTTTATATCGGCGGTGGCACGTTCAGCGAAGAAGATGTCGCCTCGCTGGCGATTAAGGCCGAGCATGCGCTCGGCTATATGCAAAAGCGCTTTGATACGTACCTTTCACAGCGTGTTTCGGTCGGCATCTATTCGCGTGGCCTGGCCCCCGGGCGCGGCACCCGCGGCATCGCCTACACCGACGATCGAAACGTGCGTATCTATTATAGCGCTGGCGAAGATCAGCACAATGCGCTCTGCATTTTAGCGCACGAGCTCGGCCATTCGCTGCAGGCTGAAGCCTACGGTATCGAGGCCCAGCGTCGCGCCGATGTCGTCTTGCTCGAAGGCCTCGCGACATTTATCTCTGGCGAGTACTGGCTCAGCCTCTCTGAATCTTCATCCTTTCAGGAGCGCGCCCGCGAGCTCTATCAGGCTGGCTATGGTCGGAACCTGCGCACCATGGGCAATAGCAACGCGCCTAACGATATTGCCTACGCTATGTGGGCTGGCTTTGTCGATTACCTGACGCGCGCCTACGGTTGGGACGCCTTCAACCAACTCTATGTCAGCGGGCGTGGGCGCTCTGCCGGTAGCGCCGATTACGAAGGTATCTATGGCAAAAGCTTTAACGATCTCGCCGAGGAATATCTGGCCACCCTTCAATAAGACGGCTGCTCGGAGCGAACCGTCCAAGCGCAGCGTGTGCAAAGGCACAAACCTCTGCACGCGCTGCGTCTTTGCGGTTCAAAATTAGCGCCCTTCCCGCCAAGCCAGCGCCTGTTCGGCGCGATCGAAGTTCCACGGCTCGCCCATGCCGAAGATAAAATGGGTTGCCCCGGCCTCAACATAGGCCGCGATGTCCTCACCCTCTTGCGGCGATACGCTGCGCTCGATGCTCGCCGGATCGCGCCCGATCTCGCGGCACCACTCGTCGAGAATGGCGCTCTTACGCGTAAAGGTTTCGAGCGGGCCAAAACCGTGCCAGATATTCGCGTACTGCGCGGTCAGCTTTAGCGTCACCTTCTCGCCGCCGCCGCCGATCAGAATCGGGATCGGGTTGCGCACAGGCGGCGGCACATCTACCTCCCAGCGCTGCTTGATCACCGGCAGCGCGTCGCGCAGCGCCCGCAGCCGGTCGGGCGCGGTGCCGAACTCGTAGCCGTATTCGTTGTAGTCGCGCTCGAACCAGCCCGCGCCCAGGCCAAGGATCAGGCGACCGTTGCTGATATGGTCGACCGTTTTCGCCATGTTCGAGAGCAGGGCCGGGTTGCGGTAGCTATTACAGGTGACCAGACAACCGATCTCTGCCCGGGTGGTCAGCACTGCCATCGCCGTCAGCAAAGTCCAACCCTCAAAGTGGTCACCGTTTGGCTCGCCGTAGAGCGGGAAGAAGTGGTCCCAGTTCCAGATCGAATCGCAACCGATCGCCTCGGCCTGGCGAACTGCTCCAGCAAAAGAGGCATACGTTGTATGCTGCGGGTGCAGCTGTACACCTACCCGGATGCGGGGCATAAGTACTCCTTTTCAAGCGTTGATTCCCTGTGTATCATACCATGCTAGCAGGGTACGCAGCGGCTGGTGCAACGCGCGCTCGGCGGTGGGTTCGCACCTCCGCTCGGCGGGCACTTTCGCTTTACCTGGCCAGTGTGGAAAATGAAAGCGGAGCTTGCGTTTATCTTGTACACTGTCGTCGGCGTGCGAGCAGCGGATAAAACCATAACGATGGAAGTTTCAATCTGGGGTACTCGGGGCTCGTATCCGGTGGCGCGCGCTGAGATGTTGCGCTATGGCGGCAATACAACCTGCGCTGCGGTGCGGGTGGGCGATACGCATATTGTGCTCGATGCTGGCACCGGCCTGCGCGGTCTCGGCGACGCGCTGCTCAACCAGCCGGATCCGCCACGCCATATCTTGCTGCTGATCACCCATACCCACTGGGATCATATCATCGGCTTTCCCTTTTTTACTCCGCTCTTCGAGCCGCATACACGTCTGGAGATCTATGGGTTGCAGCGCACCCAGGCTAGCCTGCGCACAACTATCGCGAACGCGCTCAGCGACCCACTGCTGCCGCTCGGCTTTGAGGATCTGCGCGCCGATCTGCATTTTCACGAGATCAATGGCGATGGGACTTTTGCACTCGGCCAGGATGTACTTGTGCGAACCGCTCAGGTTAATCATCCATATCGCGCGCTTGGCTACCGTATCGAGTCCGCACACGGCGTCTTGTGTTTTATTCCCGATACCGGCCCGTTCCATACCGTGCTCTTCGGCGACGAACGTGTCGCCTGGAATGGCACACCGGCAAATAGCAGCGCCGATCTTCAAGCGCTCGACCAGATGCGCAACGATGTTGTGCGCCTCGCCGCCGACGCAGATTGGCTGATCTACGATGCCCAGTTCACCGATGAGCAGTATCTGCGCTTTCCACACTGGGGCCATAGCAGCTACAGCCAGGCGCTTGAAATAGCCGAGGAAGCGTCCGTGCGTAATCTGCTCTTTTTTCACCACGATCCGCATCGCACCGATGCAGATCTCGACCGCGAGGTGGCTGTTCATCAGGGCCGAACGACGAGCGTGCGTGTTCACGGTGCGTACGAGGGAATGCGCCTGTCGCGAGAGAGGCCATTATGAAGCTGCGCTTCTATGGCGTACGCGGTTATGTGCCGACACCAGGCGCTCAGTACCTTCGTTATGGCGGCAATACCTGCTGCACCGTGATCTATGGCACCGGCGGCGAGCTTGTGGTGCTCGATTCGGGCACTGGCTTTTGTTTTTTCGGCGATGAGTTGCTGGCTGGCCCGCACGGCCGCGGCGATGGCGAGCTTGTGCTGCTGATTACCCATACTTATTGGGATCATCTGCTTGGCCTGCCCTTCCCCGGTGTCGTTCACCTGCCCGGCAATCGCTTGCATATCTACGGCCCAGATAGCGCCCGCGGCTCGCTCGAGATCGTCTACGATGGCCTGCTCTCGCCCGTGTACTCACCGGTGTATGGCCTCGCTCATATCGGTGCCACCCATACGTTTCAGCCGATCAGCACCGAGCCTTTTCAAGTAGGCGGGCTGACTATTCGCGCGCTCCCGCTGTCGCGCCGGTTGAACTCGCCGATCTGGGCGTATCGCGTCGAGGAGGGTGCCGCTAGCGTGGTCTATATCACTGATGTGCGCTATACCGATGCACAGATCTGGCAAACCGCGCTGACCTTCGCGCGCGATGCGAGTTTGCTGATCCACAGTGCGCCCTACACCCGTGATGAGGCGGTGGAAGATTATGGTCATGGCCGCGTCGAAGATGCGATCGAGTTGGCCCTAAGCGCCCAGGTGCGCCAGCTCAGCCTTTTCCACCACGCGCCGACGCGCACCGACGATGAACTCGATGCCTTGCTCGCGCATTATCGTGCTGAATTGGCCGCGCGCAAGGCCGAGCTTATGCTCGACGTTGCTACCGAAGGCCCATTGCTCGATGTGCTCGATCTGCATCGTGTGCGCCCTGCCGAGCGCGAGATCCCCTGACCTCGCCGCTGTGCGTTCGAGCGCTATGACGATTTCGCGGCGTAAGCTGTGCTCACAGCGTTTCAAGATCTCCATATACGAAGCGGCGAGAGCAGATGCTCTCGCCGCTTCAGATTCACTGCTCGTTAGCAGCCTCAGTACCGGGGTGCCAGCTTGCGTTGAAAGCGCGCGATCTCTTTGCCGCGGCGCTTCTCGGTTAGGCGGCGCTCGCGCGCCTTGTCCATACTCTCGCGGCGAACATCCTCGGCGCGGCTGTCGGCGCTCATGCCGAGTAGCTCGAACTCATCGAGTTCATCGAGCTCGTCGAGATCCTCAAAGTCGCGAACGATGATATTAAGGCGTGGCATTGGTTCTACGCTCCTGAGCGTGGCGCTGACACATATAAGTTGCGCCGCTTTTGTTAACTGGTAGACCGACTTAGCGACCATGCTATCAAGTGTCACAAAGCTTACAAGTGCCATTTTTCCTCCTTCGCTAGGGGCGCAACACACTGCGTCCATAGGCGTGTTTAGCTAGCGCTCCGCAGTCGCACATAACTGTCGTAGCGCATAAATGAGATGCCGCCCTCGGCGAGCGCCGCACGCACTGCGCAGTCGGGCTCGTGAGTATGAGTGCAGCCGGTGTAGTAGCAGTTATCGATGAAAGGGCGAAACTCGCGATAGCACCAGTCGAGGTCTTCGAGCGGCAGATCCCAGGGGCCGATCTCGCGGATGCCGGGTGTATCTGCCACATAGCCCCCCCGCCGCTGTGTCGAGTGGGATGAGCTCGGCCACCGTGGTAGTGTGACGGCCCTTGTTAAGCAGGGCGCTCACGCTGCCGGTGGCAAGCGCAAGCTCGGGCTGCAAAGCGTTGAGCAAACTGCTCTTGCCGACGCCGGATTTACCGGTGACAACGCTAATTTTGCCAGCCAGGTGTTCGCGCAGTTCGGCGATGCCCTGGCCGGTTTGTGTGCTGGTATAGTGGACGGGATAGCCGATGTGGAGATAGGGGGCGAACAGTTCATGAGCCGCCTCCTGGCCGATCAGATCGACCTTAGCGGCGACGATCAAAACGTCAATATCGCTGTGCTCGCAGATCACTAGGTATCGGTCGAGCATGCGCGGGGTGAACTCAGGTTGGGCACAGGCGAAGACAAGCGCAACGAGATCCACATTAGCGACAAGCACATCTTCTTTCCAGGCCCCGCGCGAGCCGGCGGCGCGCGCGCCAGTTTGCTGCGGCGTGGAAGCACGGCCTCGATCGCGCCCTCGCGCGCTGAGACCAGGGCGATCTCGACTTCGTCGCCGATCACCGCAATATCGCTCGACTGGCGTTCCTTCTTGAGTCGCCCGCGTAGTTTACATTCGATCAGGCCTGCTTCTGTCTGAACCCAGAAGAACCCGCTCTGTGCCCGCAGCACCCGTCCTTGCATGCAGCGCCTCCTAACGGCAATCGTCGTAGACGCGCATATCCACCGCGCGTGCGCCGAGCATATCTAGCACAAAGGTTAATACCCGGTCGAGCACATTCGGCTGCTCGTTATCGGCGCAGTCGCCGGGGAGCAGTACTGTCGCGCTATATTCATTGTCGGACGCTTCATCCGGTGGGTAGTGATGTAGGGAACCATCACGATCCAGAATGATCACAGTATTCCTCCTATCGAGGACAATATGTTGATGTTCCGGCGATAGGGCGGTACAACTTCGGTCAGCAACCTCGTGAACAGTGATCATGTATTCCCTCAACAGGATATAGAAAAACGGCCGTGGGCGCTTTGTGCAGCCCACGGCCTTTTTAATAAAAGAGGCTGTGGGTGCATTATCAGCTACCCACAGCCCCGGAAGCTCGTTGTGACGGTAAGGTCAGCTCTTGAGCGTACGGTGAGCGGGTAGAGACGGAGCGCGAACGATAGTTTCTGCAATCAGCAGAAGCTCTGTGAAGCCCGGTGTGACAAACTTCATTTGTTCTATTCGCTGCATCATCGTCCGCTCCTTTCGTACCAGATGCTGGTACACTCGACCCAAGTAGTTTCAGAATAGCACAGCCGCACAGCGCTTGTCAATCCCCGCCTCCTACGACTTTCGGCGGAGGAAGTGGTCTGCAAGGCTCACACCCTAGATGCCAAAAATGCCGCCCACCAGCACACGAACAATCAGCGAACCAATGGCGGCGAGCACGAGCGTGATGATAGCGCGGCCTGTATCGCTGATGTTCATGCTCGATTGCACGGCCAGATAGCCGAAGTAGATCTGCACCACTAGAATGCCGAGCGCAACGATAACGCCGATCAGGCCGACAATCACATTTAAGATCGGTACCCAGGCGAAAAGCAACATCAACAGTGCGATAAGCCCGCCAATAACATAGAGCGGTGCGCTAAAAAGCGAAAAGGTATAAGCGACTTCGCTGAAGTTGCCGGTACCACCCATTTGGCGACCAATAAAGTACACCAAACCGGTGAAGATAAAGAAACTGATAACAGTGCTGATTGCTGAACCGATCATGCCGATCGGCCCCAGGCTGAAGCTGAGCAATGCCGCGATTAGGGCTGCGATACCGATATAGATCGCCGAATCGGCGATGGTGCCGCGGTGCTCGTAGCGTTCAAAGGTGCTGACACTAGGGTTACTGATGACATCCCGGCTCTCGGCGACCATCTGTGGAATCGAGGTGCGCTGCTGCATCATGGCTGTGGCTCCTTTAACTTTGGGTGAAAGTGTTCTGCTCACTCTCAACTATACGCTATTTCGGGCAAAATGTTGCGGAAAGGAACTGTTAGCTCTCTTTTTGCTTAATTATTGACAGTTATCCCACAATATCCCACAGCCATGTGGGATACTGTGGGATAAGGTGTTAATAATTATACGAACGCTTGTTCGATAGAGTGGCGCTGCCCTTCATATGCTATACTAAAATGTATGGATAAGCACATGATCTACCTTGATCACGCGGCGACGACGGCCCTCGACCCGCAAGTGTTGGCGGCAATGTTGCCTTATTTTACGCAACACGAGGGCAATCCGTCTAGCATTCATCAGGCGGGGCGCGTGGCATTGCAGGCAATTGACGATGCGCGTTCGACGGCAGCGCTCATTCTTAATTGCGCTCGCAAAGAGGTCATTTTTACCGGTAGTGGCAGCGAAGCGAATAATCTGGCGGTGAAAGGTGTGGCCTTTGCGCAGATGCAGCAGGGCAAGGGGCGTCACATCGTTACCAGCGCTATTGAGCACCACGCGGTATTACATGCGGTAGAATATCTCGACAGTTTTGGCTTCGAGCACACGGTCTTGCCGGTCGACGCGGACGGGTTGATTCAGCCCGACGATCTGCGGGCCGCGCTACGCGCCGATACGATAGTAGTCTCGTTGATGTATGCCAACAACGAGATCGGTACCGTGCAGCCCATTGCCGAACTTGGCGCTATTTGTCGCGAGCATGGCGTGCCTTTTCATACTGATGCGGTGCAAGCGGCGGGGGCTTACACGCTCGATGTTGAGGCGCTAAATGTCGATCTGCTGACGATCTCAGCCCACAAATTTTACGGCCCCAAAGGCAGCGGCTTGCTTTATGCGCGGCGTGGCATTCCGTTCTTGCCCCAGATCAACGGTGGAGGCCAGGAGCGTCGGCGCCGCGCGGGCACCGAGAATGTACCCGGTATTGTTGGTTTAGGTGCAGCGCTGGCGCTGGCGGAAGAGCGCCGCGCCAGCTATGTGGGGCACTGCAGTACACTGCGCGATCGGTTGATCGATGGGCTCCTGCAGCGTATTCCTGGTACGCGCCTCAACGGCCATCGCAGCCTGCGCTTGCCGAATAACGCCAACCTGGCCTTTGAATGCGTGGAGGGCGAGAGCGTCTTGCTTTTGCTTGATCAGCACGGCATCTGTGCGAGCAGTGGCAGCGCTTGCACTGCTGGCTCGCTCGAACCATCACACGTCTTGCTCGCGCTCGGCCTCAGCCCCGAAATCGCTAATGGCGCGGTGCGTTTTTCGCTCGGCAAAGATACCAGCGCCGCCGAGATCGACACCGTATTGGAAACGCTACCGCCGCTGATCGCACGCCTACAGGCCGTGGCCCCCTGCGAGGCCGCGTAACACGCGCAGCGCTGACCGTATGAATCACAAACCGCGCGACGCTTAGCGTCGCGCGGTTTGTGATTCAGCGTGTTTAGTCGCCAGGGGCGGGAGCGCCGGCTGGGCCGCTCAGCTGATCGCCCTCACGTTTGCTCTGCCAGATCGCCCAGACAAGGGCGATGGCGCAGATAACCATGCCGATCATGACACCGGGGCTGCCAGGCTGCACCGTGACAACGATCGGCGCGATGATCAGCGCGACCAGGTTGATCACCTTGATCATCGGGTTGAGCGCCGGGCCGGAGGTGTCCTTCAAAGGATCACCAACAGTGTCACCGACGACTGCGGCCTTGTGCGGCTCGGAGTGCTTGCCGCCAAAGTGGCCCTCTTCGATATACTTCTTGGCGTTGTCCCAGGCACCACCGGCGTTCGATTGGAAAACTGCCATGAGCTGGCCGGAGAGAATAATACCGGCAAGGAAGCCGCCGAGCGCTTCCACACCAAGCAAGAAGCCGACCAGAATTGGCACGAGCACCGCGATCAGGCCCAGGCTGATCAGCTCTTTCTGCGCAGCGGTAGTAGAGATACTTACGGCCCGGGCGTAGTCGGGCTGTACTTTGCCCTCCATCAGGCCGGGGATACGGAACTGGCGGCGCACCTCGTTGACGATCTGCGCGGCGGCGCGCGACACGGAGCGGATCGTCAACGCCGAGAAGAGAAAAGGCACAGCACCGCCGATGAGCAACCCGATGAAGACGTTTGGTGACGCAACGTTGATACCGGTGAGCAGCGGCAGGCCAAGCTGCGCCTGCACCTTGCCGACATCGGTAAGATAGGAGCCGAAGAGCGCAACCGCCGCGATCACCGCCGAGCCAATGGCGATACCCTTGGTGACGGCTTTCGTCGTATTGCCAACGGCGTCGAGGTCGTCCATCACGTTGCGCGCGTTCTTGTCGAGGCCGGCCATCTCGCCAATGCCGTTGGCGTTATCTGAGATCGGGCCGAAGCTGTCCATCGAAATCGTGTTGCCTGTCAGCAGCAGCATACCGATACCGGTGAGCGCCACGCCGTAAGGATCGAGGTGAACTGCAAGGCCGGTCGGCAATACCGCCATAGATCAGCACCGAGCAGAGGATGGAGCCAGCGATAACCAACGCTGCCCAAACGCTCGACTCCATACCGAGCGCGAGGCCAGAGAGAATGTTCGTGGCCGCGCCCGTCTGCGACTGCTTACTCGTCTCCTTCACTGGATTGTAGTGTGTTGACGTAAAATATTCGGTGAGTTTATCGAGCACAATCGCTAGCACAATACCAGACAGGGTGGCAAGGAAAGGTCGCCAATCGACTACATTGGTCACTGGGTCGACCATAAAGATGAAGGAAGCGCCAGCGCTGGCGATAACAGCGATAACGGCGGAGATGTAGAAACCGCGATTCATGGCGGCCATCGCGTTGCGACGGCGCTCGTCGGTGCGCACGAACTGGTTGCCGATTACCGAGGCGATCACGCCGATGCCGCGCAGCACGAGGGGGAAAATCACAAAACGCAGATCATATTGGCCGTCGAGCAAGGCACCGGAGGCCGCGTCGGCGAGCACAAGGCCAAGGATGAGCGCGGAGACCAGGGTGACTTCGAAGCTCTCGAAGACATCGGCGGCCATGCCAGCGCAATCGCCGACATTGTCGCCCACCAGTCGCGATCACGGCAGCATACGCG
>JAAUTF010000675.1 GCA_012031775.1 Candidatus Altimarinota bacterium
AGCACCTTGCTTGTGGGCAGCAATCCCTAGTTTCTGTGTCTACAACGTCGTACGTTTTTGGGTGGTAGTTGACGGCGAAGCCGTCAACTACCACCCAAACTGATACTTTCAGGGGCGCTTGACAATCAAGTTGCCTCTGTGGTATTCTGCTCAGTGTCAAAATTGTAAGGAATGCACAAATGCAGCGCTCGCCATCTGGCACATTTCTCCTTATTAGCGGCCTCGTACTCCTCCTTATTCTTGTAGGGTGGAGCAAAAGTCGTCTGGGGGAGTGACAGTAGCAGCAAACGCACACTGAGACCGAAACCTCCCACGGCAGCGCGGGAGGTTTTTTCGTAGCCAGCGTACCAGGAGGCCCATGGTGCAGAACATACTCGATCTCATCCGTCAGCTGCTTGGCCTCCGTCGGCCTGCGCTACGCCCGGTGCCGGTACGGGTGCGTCGGCCGCGGCGCTAAACAGTTCGCCATCGCCTACGCCCGGTGCATCGCCTCGCACCGGCGACGCCCACAGTGTTGTGGGCCGGTGATGTGTATACCTCGATGATGAGTTCGCCGACGGTCTCTTCTTTTTTCTCGTCACGTTTTAGGCTCTAGCAAGCGGCAGTGTGGTGCCGCCAAATGGCTGCGGGTAGCTTTATCGCTGCGCCGCCCGGCTTTGTGTTGACCAAAAAGGTGGTATCGATGGCTCAGCAGTTCAGCAATTGCACAACGGCACCCTCCCACACGATGGGCCATCGTGCTGCGCATTGCTGGGGTTCGCCTATTGGCGAGGCAGGCCGGGCCGTTGTGGCCCGGTTTTTCTTTTTGTTTATCATTGATAATGATGTGATGAAAAAGGGGTAGGCGCTGCCGCAATCGCTTAGCGATTGCGGCAGCGCCTACCCCGATTCTTTCTGACATCGCTCAAGAGGAGGCTGTATGTCTGAGACACGAACCGGCGCACAGATTATGTGTGAGGCCTTGATCCGCGAAGGCGTCGAGGTGATGTTCGGCATCCCCGGCGGTGCAATTATGCCGTTCTACTTTGCGATGTGGGAATACCGCGAGAAGCTGCGCCACGTGCTCTGCCGCCACGAGCAGGGTGCCGGCCACGCCGCCGAAGGCTACGCTCGCGCTACCGGCAAGCTCGGCGTTTGCATCGGTACCAGCGGCCCCGGCGTGACGAACCTCGTCACCCCGATCGCCGATGCGATGATGGATAGTACGCCGCTCCTCGCTATCTGCGGCCAGGTTGGCAGCCACGTGCTCGGCAAGGATGCCTTCCAGGAGACGGACATCACCGGCATTACCATGCCGATCACCAAGCACAATTATCTGGTGAAGGATGTCAACGAGCTGCCCTATGTCTTTAAAGAGGCCATCCACATCGCCACCACCGGTCGCCCCGGCCCGGTGCTGATCGACATCACTAAAGATGCCATGCAGAAGGCGATCGTGCCAGATTGGGATGTGAAGCTCAACCTGCCCGGTTATAAGCCTAATTATTACGGTAATCGCAAGCAGGTGCGCGAAGCGCTTAAGTTGTTGCAGAGCGCGAAAAAGCCAGTGATCATGGCCGGCAACGGTGTGATTATGGCTAATGCCACCGCGGAGCTGCGCGCCTTCGCCGAGGAGCTGCGCGTCCCGGTTATCACTACGCTGCATGGCATCGGCAGTATGCCCGAGAATCATCCACTTAATATTGGCATGCCCGGCATGCATGGCTGGGTGCATGTCAACCGTGCCATCCAGGAATGCGATGTGCTTTTGAATATCGGTGGGCGCTTCGACGACCGTGTCACCGGCAAGGCTAGCACTTTTGCGCCCAATGCCAAAGTGATCCACGTTGATATCGATCCCTCTGAGATCGGCAAAAACGTGAAGGTGACGGTGCCGATTGTTGGCGATGCCAAGCTTGTGCTGCAAGCCTTGATCGAAGACATGTCCGCCATGGGCGAATTTGCCGAATTGCAGGGCAACGCGTCCGATTGGATGGAGCACATCCGCGAGATGCAGGATAAGCACCAGGGCAAGCAGCAGTACGTCAACCGCGCTAACACCGCCGCGATGACCCTGCCGCCGCACGATGTCTACGAGATGCTCAGCGCCACGCTCAATCTGCGCGGCAGCTATCACGTTGTCACCGATGTTGGCCAGCACCAGATGTGGGCCGCACAGCTGCTCGACTGGAACCACGGCCCGCGCACCCACATCACCTCCGGCGGCGCGGGCACCATGGGCTTCGCCGTACCCGCCTCGCTCGGCGTTGCCATCGCCGACCCCGACAGCGTCGTCTGGGTGATTTGCGGCGATGGCGGCTTCCAGATGACCAACCAGGAGATGGCGACGATTATGCAAGAGGGCATCACCAATATCAAGGTAGCCGTTATCAACAACGGCTACCTGGGCATGGTGCGCCAGTGGCAGGAGCTGTTCGAGAACAAACGCTACAGCGGCACGCCGCTCAGCGGCCCCGACTTCGCCAAGCTCGCCGAGGCCTACGGCTGGAAGGGCATCACTGTCGAGCATAGCGACCAGGTGCAGGCCGCTATCGATGAAGCCCACGCCACCAATGGCCCCGTGCTGATCGACTTCCGCGTCGAGCGTGAGGTCAACGTCTTCCCCATGGTGCCGCAGAACAAGTCCATCGGCGAGATGATCACCAGTGAAGCTGAGGCGTAGATAACCTAGAGAACCAAGAACTAAGAACCAAGACTGGTAGCAGGATTAAAGGTTCTCAGTTCTCGGTTCTTAGTTCTGCAAGGAGCGTAGCAACCCTAATGAAAAAACACACTATCGTCGCCCTCGTCCAGGATCGCCCCGGCGTGCTGAGCCGCGTGTCTGGCCTGGTGCGGCGGCGCGGCTACAACATCGCAAGCCTCGCCGTCGGTCATAGCGAGCAGCCCGGCATCAGCCGCATGACCATCGTCGTCGAGTCGGAGCACGTCGAGCAGGTCGTTAAGCAGCTCTACCGTTTGATCGAAGTGGTCAAAGTCAGCGATGTCACCGAAGACCCCACCGTCGAGCGCGAGATGGTGATCATCAACTGCACGCGCCGCCCACGGTGCGTGCCGAGATCGTCGCGCTTAGCGGTGTATTTGAGGCCAAAATCGTTGATGTCGGCACCAACACGATCATTATCGAGATGACCGGCACGCCAGCCAAGGTCGAGAACTTCATCGAAGTCGTGCGGCCCTATGGCGTAAAGGAGATGATGCGCACCGGGCGCATCGCCATGGTACGCGGCGCACGCACCCACGAGGCGCGCGAATTTGTCGAGAACGGTAACGGGCTTGTCGCACCGAGCCTGAACTAGGGTTGAAGCTCCTCACCCCGCCGCTGACGCGGCACCCTCTCCGCGCGGAGAGGGGATGGGGGTGAGGGCCATTTGAAGGAGGTTTAAGCCGATGCAAAATACTGTTACGCAGCCGCCCCGATCATTTCGCGATTTATGGGATCTGGTCCTGCTGGCCGGACTGGCCGTCCTGTTGGCCGGACTGGCGCTGCTGGCCCTTATCACGCCCGGTACTCTGGACCTGGACCGTTTCTGGCCGGCCGATCCGCTGTCGCCCGAGGCCAGACG
>JAAUTF010000038.1 GCA_012031775.1 Candidatus Altimarinota bacterium
CCGCTACGCGTTTCATGCTTCGACGGCCGCCATCCGCTCTGCATCGATCAGGCCGAGATCATAAGCGAGTGCGCTCAGCCGCAGGTCGGCGTTATCGCCGCGTAGCAGCAGGCGGTGCTCGGCGCGGCTGGTGAACATGCGGTAGGGTTCGCGAATCTCTTTTGTCACAAGATCGTCGATCAGTACACCGATATACGCCTCATCGCGGCCCAGCACTACCGGCGCTTGCCCCCTGATGAAGCGTGCTGCATTTATACCCGCCATTAGCCCCTGGGCGGCGGCTTCTTCGTAGCCAGTTGTGCCATTGATCTGGCCGGCGAGGAAGAGGCCTGGTACACGGCGTGTTTGCAGATCAGCACCGATCTCGCCGGTGGCCACTGCGTCGTACTCGATCGCATAGCCGATGCGCATCAGTTCAGCGTTGCGCAAAGCGGGAATGCTGCGTAGCATCGCCCACTGCACATCCTCGGGCAGTGAGGTACTGCAGCCCTGCACATACACTTCGTTGGTGTTCCAGCCTCGGGTTCAAGAAAGAAACCGTGCTGCGCTTTGTCGGCAAAACGCACGATTTTATCCTCGATGCTCGGGCAGTAGCGTGGGCCAACGCCCTCGATCATACCGCTGAACAGCGGCGCACGGTGCAAGTTGGCGCGCACAATCGCGTGAAAGGCCTCGCTGGTATGCACCTGGTAGCAGGGCAGCTGTGGTCGCCAGGCGAAGGAGTCGGCTTGTGGGTAGCTTGCCGCTGCCGCGCGCTGGTAGAAGAGTTGAGCTGGTTGCAAGGCGGCTGCGCGCTCTTCCGCGCTATAATAATGGCCAAAGTAAAGTGGCACTTCGCTACCGGGCTGCAGCTCGGTGTGTGTAAAGTCGATGCTGCGGGCGTTAATTCGTGGCGGTGTGCCGGTCTTCAGTCGCACAAGCGGAAACCCTAGCGATGCCAGATCTTCGCCGAGTGCCAGCGCTGGTGCTTCACCAGCACGCCCAGCCCCCCAAGTGGCCTCACCCGTGATCGCGCGCCCGCGCAGAAAAGTGCCGGTCGTTAGTACCAGTGCCTGCGCCGTATAACGCCAGCCGGTGTGGGTGTGAATTGAGAACCGAGAACCAAGAACCGGCTGAGCCGCCCCTTCGCTTCTCAGCTCCTGGTTCTCGATCTCGATCGGTTCGATCCGCTCGACCATGGCTTGACGCAGATCGAGGTTGGGCACACGTTCCAGCGTTTCTTTCATCACCTGCGCATAGTGACGCTTATCGGCTTGCGCCCGCAGCGATTGCACAGCAGGCCCTTTGCTCTCGTTGAGTGTGCGGATCTGAATAAAGCTCGCGTCGGTGATGCGCCCCATCAGGCCGCCCAGAGCGTCGATCTCACGTACCAGATGACCCTTCGCCGGCCCGCCGATGCTTGGGTTACACGACATAAACGCCGTCTTGTCGAGATCGATCGTCAACAGTAGTGTGCGACAGCCACTGCGCGCTGCGGCGTATGCGGCTTCGCAGCCAGCGTGGCCCGCTCCGATGATAATAATGTCGTAGCTGATTTCCATACGTGGTATAATATCGCCCCGGTTGGGCAGTGTCAAAAGTACCTCAGGAGTTTATTTGGCTACCATCCTGCTCGTCGATAATGATATCACCTTGCTCACGGCGCTCGGCGCACAACTGGAGCAGGCGGGCTTTGCGGTCTCGAAGATCAGCGATGTCGATCATGCGCGCCAACTCTTCGCCGAGCAGACGATCGATCTGGTTGTGCTGGAGGTTCGGCTCAACGATGATGCTGGCTGGCAGCTACTGGCCGAGTTCGCGCCCAGCGTGCCGGTGCTAGTGGTGAGCGCCCTCTCGCGCGAGGAAGATGTGGTGCGCGGCTTCGATCTCGGCGCGGTCGATTATATCGCCAAGCCCTACCGTAGCGATGAGCTGATGACTCGCATCCGTGTACGCTTGGCTGGTCATGCTTCGGCAGCGACGGTGAGCGCCGCAAGTGCTATTATTAGCACCACCACCAAGCCGCTTGTACCGCCAACGCCAGCACCGCTGCCTTTGCCAGCACCGCCGACTGCGCGCCGCGACCGGCGAACCAGCGATGAAGAGGAAACGGTCTTTATGAGCGAGGCCGAGGAAATGGCCTTGACTGCGCTCAGCACCTGTGCTGCAACCACCGGCCTCGGCCCCGGACGAAACGCGCAGCGTTGCCGCTTGGCGCGCGGTTACGTCAGGAGCGATTACGGCGGCATATGACCTTGGTGCAGATCGAGAACGAGCTGAAAATTCGGATGTCGTACCTGCAGGCCATGGAGGACGAGAAGTTCACCCTGTTGCCGCGCGGCCCGGTGACGGAGCAGATGTTACGCAGTTATGCGACGTACCTTGGTATTGAGCCGACACCATTGCTGGAGGAATTTCGTAAGCACCACTACGTCGAGCCGGTAGAGCCACTACCCGCCCTCGGCGGTGCCGCGCTGCAACGCAGCTTCCCGCGCTGGCTGCTTGTGTTACTTGCGGTCGGGCTTGCGCTCGCTATCTCGCTTGGCACGATCTACTACCTTGACCCTAGCGGAGTGCAGAACGGTCTACTGGCTCTGCAGAGCTACGTTAACCAGTTGATCGCTTCAGTACGCGGTGGCTAAGCAGGCATAGCCCTGTGAATACAAGAGCGCCTGGGCAATCCCAGGCGCTCTTTTGCTACGATTGGAGGCGACGGCGGGATTTGAACCCGCGGATGGCGGTTTTGCAGACCGCTGCCTTACCACTTGGCTACGTCGCCGCTTGGCTGTATACCTTCACCTGTAAGATTTACCAGTACGTGACCGTTCTGGTGAACGCCAGGTTTAGGAACGCGTTTGTGATGGTCAGTGGTGGCAGCTGCGCTGCGACTGACCATCACAAACGGCTTTTTTAAAACGTTGTCTAAGAGTAGCACGGCTTGCTTCAGCTGTCAATTTAATGGGTCAGCGGCACGAGTGAGGGTTTGATACCGAGCGCGGTGGCGCGGTACCACAGGTAAAGGCCAAGCCAGCCGACGAAGATAATCACTGCCCAACGCACCACCTGGGCGAAGCGCCCCGGCCCCAGTCGGCTCAGAAAGGCCCCACTCGCCAGACAGCAGAGCGGTGCAATAAAATAGATATAACGCACCTGGACAAGGTAGGCGTACTCGATGGCGGCGAAGAGCAGTGGGGTGATGAGCCAGCCAGCTAAAAGTGCGCGCGCCAGCGGACGCTGAGCACCACGCCAGATCAGCAGCAGGCCAGGCAACAGTACGAAAAAAGGGGATAGTGCCCATGGCACGCTCGATCGCCACCGGTAAAATGCCTCGAATGTAGGCGCGCTGCTCGGCAAGTTTTTCGGGTGTAAGGCGGTTGTCGCTAAAGGTGATGTCGCTGGCCTGTGTCAACATCGGTGCGACAATCACGCTTAGGTAGGTGATTGCGAAGAAAAGCAGCGCTAGCCCGCCGATGCTCGCCAGTTGCCAGAGCGCGTCTCGTGAAAGGCGCGGCGCTAGCCAGAGCAGCGCTGCTGCACTGGCGAGGCTTACTACGGCGAGGAGCAAAACGCCGATATGCGAGAACAGCAGCAATATTGCGCTCAACCAGAGCGCGAGCGCCAGCGGGCGCGAGGGCAGGCGGCTATAGCGTAACAACAGCCAGAAGAAGAGTAGCAACAGCGTCTGGCCGGCGATATTGGTGTAAAACCCCCACCAGATCGCAGTAAACTGGATCGGCAGTAGCGCTAGCAGCCCCGCCGCGATCAGCGCCGCCCGTCGGCCCATCAGCAATTCGCGCGCTAGCAGTGCGACAAACAAGGGCGCGATGCCGTCGACGACGGCGGCCATGCTGTGCAGACCGAATGCCAGGTTCGGCACAACCAACAGGAGCGGCAGCACAAAGAGGTACGGCCCCGAAGGGTAGTATGTTGTGCCCCGGCCGAACTCGTGCGAGCGCGTTGTCAGAAAGGCCTGGCCGTCGATAACGCGGTCGAGCTGAAGCGATTGTACGTCGAGGTCGCGGAACTCGAAACCGGGTGTGAATACGCCAACGAGGCGCAAGCCGACGGCAGTCAGCACAATCAGCCAGAGTGCGCGCCAGAATCGCTGCTCGGCAGAGCCTAAGGTGGCGGTCGCGCGCCTTAGTCTGCGGTTCACAGCGAAGCTAGCGACATTCAAAGAGGCCAGGGTGCCAGCCAATGGCCAGGCAGCCATCGCTAGCCACATACGCGCGCCAAGGTTAAAGGCCGCTGAGCAGCGCTACGCCCCCTATACCGATGGCGAGCAGAGCAGGGCCGCGCAGGCCATTCAACCAGAAGAGAGACACCATGGCCCCGAGCAGCAGCGTTTCAGCCAGAATAAGCTGGAACGCGGCATTATATTCGCCAGCGATCTGCTTAATACCGATACGATCGACGGCTATTGAGAGCGCGCGACTATCGCCGGGCGGCACGATCGTTGAACTGCTAAGGGCGATGCGTAGCTCGCCACCGCTTAGTGCAGCTGGTGGAAAGAGAATACGATATGTGCGTTCCGCCTCGGGCACTGCGAGCGCGACCTCAATCTCATTGGCGCGCAACATAACCGGAAGTGCGCCTCCTGGCGGCCCAGGTGCGCTATGCCATTCGCCGATGAAGATTGTGTTGCCGCTGCGCCCGCCCGGCAGACGAATCTGTGCATCACCACTTAGCCAGCGGTATGTGCGACTATCTACCCATTCGCGTGTATAGTGGCCATCGAGATAACCAACATCACGCGAGCCGTCGGTGCCAACATCGACGCTCATCGCTTGCGCCGGTAGCAGTGTTGCCCAGAACAAGACGACAGCGATCGTAAACAGGAACAACCCGCTAACGACGGCCCTAGTCTTCGGCACGGCCAGCCTGCCCAGGCTCGGAAAGGCAATATTTCGCAGCAATGTGGGGTGATTATGCATAATGAAAACGGTGTCGACGAGCGGCACCGCCGACCATCGCCACCTTCAGCCCTACGCGCGCAGCAGCACATGGGCCTGTTCAACATCGCGCGCGATCTGGGCTTTGAGGTCGTCGATGCTGCTGAATTTCTGCTCGCCGCGCAGACGATGGTGGAACTCAACGGTTATCGTCTGCCCGTAGAGATCGCCGCTCCAATCAAGCAGATGAGCCTCCACCGTCGCTTGCAGTCCACCGAAGGTTGGGCGAACACCAACATTGGTGACAGCAGCATGGCGTGTACCATCGGGCAGTGTGGCAACACAGGCATACACACCGTGGGCTGGCAAGGTGTGACCGGCTTCGATCGACAGATTAGCTGTGGGAAAGCCGATCGTGCGCCCGCGTTTATCGCCCTCAACGACCAGTCCGCGCATGCTATAGGGGCGACCGAGCAGGGCCACAGCGGCCTCTACCTGGCCATCGCCGAGGAGACGGCGCACGCGTGAGGCGCTGACAGGCTCACCTTCGACAAATACGGGTTTGATTGTGCCCACGGCAAAGCCCAGTGTTGCGCCGATTGTGATCAGCGCAGAAACGTCGCCGGTGCGACCGCGCCCCATGGCAAAATCCTCACCGACCCACAGTTCACGCAAGGGCAGGGCGACACTGATCTGACGCATATACTGCTCTGCGCTGGTTGCCATTGTCTCACGGGTGAAGGGCGCAATAATGAGGATATCCGGATT
This sequence comes from Candidatus Altimarinota bacterium, assembly GCA_012031775.1. Classification (GTDB taxonomy): domain Bacteria; phylum Chloroflexota; class Chloroflexia; order Chloroflexales; family Chloroflexaceae; genus JAAUTF01. Next base: position 5,640 of record JAAUTF010000038.1, read on the forward strand.
AAGCGCTGCGATCTGGTCGATCTTTTCTTCGCGACTGCTCAGCAGCAGCAACTCCTGATCGGGGCGTGTCACGAGATTGGGGTGGGGCTCCCAGGTTAATACTGCGCTGGCAAAGCCATGCCGACGCGCGTGCTCGACCACCGTGCCGATCAGCGCCTGATGTCCAAGGTGCAAACCATCGAATTTGCCCATCGTCAGCACCGTGGGCTGGTTGGTGAGCGGTGCCGCGAGCGAGTAGGCTACATACATGTCGGGGCTATCGTTTCAGTTCATCCTTCCCTGATGGGCAGTATACCATTATTTGTTGGCATAGCCGTAGGGCGCAGGCGATCGTACAGCGCCGAGGACACGGCGAGCTTTGCAGCACAGCACTGGTTCTATTGTGGGGTGCAATGGGCTCAACAAGACGAGTAGGCGGGGCGGCGCGCGCCCCTATTCACCCTTGGCGAGTTTCTGCAGCTCGTAGAGCTTCATCATTGCGTCCATTGGTGTGAGCGCGTTGATGTCCAACGTGCGCAAGTAGTTGACGACGGGGCTTGGGGCGACATCGAACAGCGAGAGCTGACCCTTTGATGCGCTAACCGGTTCGGGTGCAGCAGGCACTGCGATCTGACGAGTTGCGGTCGGCACAGTTGCGCCGACCGCTTGCCCTTCGAGTTCGGCCAATAGTTCGCTCGCACGGCGGATAACCGCCTGTGGAATGCCGGCCAATTCGGCGACGTGAATGCCATAAGAGCGATCGGCTCCGCCCGCCCGCAATTCGTGCAGGAAAACGACCTGGCCCTCTTGCTCGACCGCCGCCATATGATAGTTATAGACGCGCGGCAGCACCTCTTGCAGCGCGGTCAGTTCGTGGTAATGCGTGGCAAAGAGCGTGCGACACTGTAAGCGCGGCTCGTTGTGCAGATATTCGATCACGGCGCGTGCAATGGCCATACCATCATAGGTACTGGTGCCGCGCCCAACTTCGTCGAGAATGATCAGGCTACGTCGTGTGCTCTGCAAGAGCAAGGCCGCCGTCTCCGTCATCTCGACCATAAAGGTGCTCTGACCAGTGGCGATGTCGTCTTGTGCGCCGATGCGAGTGAAGATGCGATCGACGAGCCCGATCGTCGCCTCGTCGGCGGGCACAAAGGAGCCGATCTGCGCCAGCAGCACAATGAGCGCCACCTGGCGCAACACCGTTGACTTGCCTGCCATGTTCGGCCCGGTGATGATCAGTAATTGCTCGCCAGCTGTATCCAGCACGACATCGTTGGCGACAAAGGCCTCATCCAGCACCATTTCGACAACCGGGTGGCGACCGCCTTTGATCGTAAGGCGTGTGTTTTCATGTAATGTGGGCCGTATATAGCGGTTGCGTACCGCCGTCTCGGCCAGACACGCCAAGGTGTCGATCTGTGCGGTAGCGCGCGCTGCGGCGCGTAGCCGCTCGATCTGGGTAGCGGCAGCCTCGCAGATGCGCCCGAAGGCTTCGCGCTCGAGCTCGACGATCTGCAATTTAGCCTTGTTGACCAGGCCTTCAAAATATTTTAATTGCTCGGTGACATACCGCTCGGCGTTGACTAGCGTCTGGCGGCGTTCGTAGTCACGTGGGATAAGCGCCGTGTCGACAGTGCGCGAGATCTCGATATAGTAGCCGAAGACATTGTTGAAGCCAACTTTAAGGCTCTTGATGCCGGTGCGCTCGCGTTCTTTCTGTTCAAGCTCATCGATAAAGCGCTGTGCATCGCGGTTAGCGGCGACCAGCACGTCCATCCGCTCATCGTAGCCAGCCCGGATCACCCGCCGTGGGCGCTCGCCCCCTTCGTCGCTGCGCAGGTAGTTCGAGACACCGAGGAGCGCGGGTGGGTCGTCGTCGAGCGCGTGTTCAAGAATCGCCAGCACATCGGCACACATATCGAGTGTAGGCGCGCCTTCGGCGACAGTCTGCGTTGGCGCAGTATCGCCAAACAGGTCGTCGTCTGGCGCACGCGGGGCCGGTTTGCCGTTGCGCCGCTCGCGCTCGAGCGGGGTGGTGAAGATCGGGGCGTCGCCTGCCGGTTGGGCCTGTGCAACGACATCAGCAAGCAAGACAGGTAGTTGGCCCTCGACGGCGGCGAGCACGGCGGGCAGACAGCGCAGCGCCTGTCGTAGCTGTACGAGGTCGCGCGGCGTGGCCACGCTTGTGCCCTGGGTGATGCGATTGATGGCGCGCTCCATATCGCCGACACCGGCCAGCGCTTCGCGCAGTGCCGCCCGCGCCATGCTCGCTTCGACCAAGGCGGCCACTGCCTCCTGACGTGCGTGAAGTGGCGCTAATTCCAGCAACGGCTGCGCGATCCAGCGTCGGATGAGGCGGGCACCCATGGGCGTTTTTGTGCGGTCAAGCACACTGATAAGCGCGCTCTTACGCTGGCCGGTACTGCTTTCGAGCAATTCCAAATTGCGGCGCGTCTGCGGGTCGAGCAGCATAAAGCTGCCGCTGGTATAGACCCGAATGCTGTTAAGCTGGGCCGCGCGGTGACGCTGTGTGTCGCGCACATATTGCACAATTGCCCCGGCAGCGCGGCAGGCCAGTGGCTTATCTTCGAGACCGAAGCTGCTGAGCGACTGCGTACCAAACTGCTTGAGCAGTGTGTCGCGGGCGTTGCGCAGCTCCCAACGCCAGCTCTGCACAGCCGTGACGTGGCCCTGCGCCCAGCGCGCATCGCTGGCCTGATCGAGTTTGCGCGCCACGCGTTCGTGCGGGAGCATGTGCTCGCGCTCGCCCTTCGTCATCGGCGCTAAGTCGTGGCTGAGCTGTGCGCTCGCGGGAGCCAGGTGCGGCAAGCGCAGATCTTCGTCGTCGGGAACCAGTACCTCGGCTGCCTGTAGCCGGACAAGTTCACTTTGCAGATGCTGTGTGGCGCGCTCGCCGCCGAACTCGCTGGCGCAGAACTCACCGGTGCTTAAATCCGCATAGGCAAGACCAACACGCCCGCCCTCGACCAGCACCGCCACCAGGTAGTTGTTGCTGGTGCTATTCAGCAGCGATGGATCAATCACGGTGCCCGGGGTGATCACCCGCACGATCTCGCGGTGGACCATACCGTGCTGTTTTTCGCCCTGGGTGATGCCGTGGGCGAAAATCGAGCGGCGACGTGTATCGCTGCGGCTCGAGTCCGTCTCGCTCAGCTGCTCGGCGATCGCCACACGGTAGCCACGGCTGATCAGCTCGGCGACGTAGCGCTCGACCGCGTGATAGGGCATGCCAGCCATCGGCGCATACAGTGTCTGCGTTTCTTTCGGCAGGCTTTTGTCGACCGCGAAGTCTTTCCTTGTGAGCGTAACATCGAGCAAGGCCGCGATCAGTTTGGCGTCGTCGTCAAAGGTTTCGTAGAAGTCGCCGAAGCGGAAGAAGAGCACGGCATCGGCAGCTTGCTCTTTGAGTTGCTGGTATTGTCGGTACCAATTATGCAGCGTGATTTTTGACATCGGGCCGCTCTTTCTTCCAAGTAGATGCTCGTCCCACAGTGATTATAGCACATTTGTTTGATATTCGGCAATCTGCGTTGCGATTGCAGCCGCACTCAGGCCGTCGGTATCGATGCGTAGCTCGGCTACTTCGGCGTAGAGTGTGCGCGTGCGGCGCGCAGCGCGGCGATGCGCCCTGCTGGATCGCCCTGGAGCAAGGGGCGTGCTTCATCGTGGGCCAGCAGCCGTTGGACGAGCAGTTCGTCCGAAGCGTCGAGCCAGATACAGCGCGCACGAGCACGCAGCAAGGTGCGGTTAGCGGCGCTGAGCACGATGCCGCCCCCGGTGGCCAGCACGAGCGGCCTCTGGGCGAGGGCTGCGTAGAGAGTTTCGCTTTCCAGCGCACGAAAGGCTGCTTCGCCAGTTCGGCGAAAAGCTCACTAATCGAGCGGCCCATCCGAGCCACAATCAAAGCATCGGTATCGGCGTAGGGCAGCGCCAATCGCGCCGCCAGCAGCCGCCCGACCGTCGATTTCCCCGACCCGCTCAGCCCGATCAGCGCAATACTCCCATGCATAAGATGCATAGTACCACAACTCGATTGTGAAGATTTTGGTCTATAGCAATCCTACAGGAGTTGTACATTGCTTGTGTGCAATCTGGCGGCTACGCCGCCAGATTGCACACAAGCTTGTTCACAAACCGTTTAAGGGTGCTCTAGTTACGGGCGGATCCGCGCTCGTAATTAGGCCCTTGTGGAGAACTCATTACGGATCGTGTGCTCAGCAGATAAACACATATCTATCTGCAAAGCCGATGCGTTGTTACGTTGTTCATCTACGACAACTATAGTGACGCTAACGGGTTTGTTAAGACGTTGACGGTATGCATGCAGTGCCGCCGCGCGTTGTTCTGATCGGATTGTTGATGAAGATCCTGTTTCTGACGCCTGAGCTGCCGGTTCCTGCCGATAGCGGTGCCAAAGTGCGTGCCTATCATCTGCTGCGTTATCTGGCAGAGCAACATACAATTACGCTTGTGACTTTTGCCTCGCCGCAATCGTTGGTCAGCCCTGAGCTGCAAACTCTTTGCAGTGAGGTGTATACCGTTTCAGCGACACGCTCGCGGCTGCGCGATATGGCGGCATTTGCTACAAGCTGGTTTACACGACGCCCCTTCGCTATTGAGCGCTGGGCTAGCGTCGCCATGGAACGTTTGGTGAGCCAACTCGTGTTTCAGGCGGCCGCGAATGCGGTTCCCTTCGACCTCGTTCACGCCGACCAGTTGGTTATGGCCCAGTTTGCCGAACCGCTACTGCTACCACGCCTCATCGATATGCACTATAGTGCCTCGCATGTCTTCGATTTGCTCAGCAGCGAGCGCAGCGGCCTGCGGCGCTGGCATTATCGGCGTGAGGCCGTCTTGTTGCGGCGCTACGAACGCTCCGTGGCCGAGACATTTGAGGCAGTTACCCTGACGAGCACGGCTGATCAAGCTGGGTTACACGCGCAAGGTGTGAGCGATGATAAGTTAACCGTCATTCCGCTGGCAGTTGATGCAGAAGCCGAACGCGTCGTTCAACGGTCGTCGGCAAGCCAGACCATTATCAATCTGGCTAGTTTGCACTGGCAGCCCAATGTCGATGGCGTTTGCTGGTTTGGCAAAGAAGTACTACCGCTTGTGCGACGTGCGCTGCCCGACGCTGAGTTGCTGATCTGTGGTGCGCAGCCACCGCCTGTTGTCTACGCTTGTGCCGAACGAACGCCGGGCATTATCGTGACAGGTTACTTGCCCGATCCGTACCCGCAGCTCGAGCGCAGTGCGGTGTTGATCGTGCCGCAGCATACCGGCGGGGCGCAGCCCGTCAAAATCCTTGAGGGTCTGGCCCGTGGTATACCGGTTGTGGCGACCGGCCATAGCTGCGTGGGTGTGGATGTGCAGGCCGGAACTCATCTGCTGGTCGCCGACACACCGAGCGCCTTTGCCGATGCGATCATCTTGCTGTTGCGCGAGCCCGAGTTTGCCTCCCGCCTGGCCAGTACCGGTCGCGAGCACGTGCTGGCTGCACATAACTGGCGCTCGCGCTATCCGCTGATCGAGGCTGTGTATACGCAGCTCCGCGCGCCTCGCACACAACAACCCCTTGATATGGTCGATTATGCGCTGATCGAGCCCTATGGCCGAAGTCAGGATCCAGGACTCAGAATTCAGTAGCCTCAGCGCGCCACGGGGGCCTGTGCTGCTGTGCGCTGTGGATGCGCGTACCGACGCAATGACGATCCACGGCAGCGTGGTTGGCACGATCTGTGTTCCTTATGCCCTAAAGATGATGCATCACGCGTTCTGAAGTGTAGAGTGTGTTTGTGATCCTGGATTTGTAGGTGTTGCTGCCAGGCCTGGGCGGGCGCGGCGAACGAGTGGAGGGCCGGGATGCGCATTTTATGTATTGCCGCAACGAGTAGTGGAATAGCAGGCGAGCGTGTGCGCGCGCTGGTCGCTGCTCTGCTGCGACGTGGCCACACGCTGACCCTTGTTTGCCCGGCGTCCGCCGCTCCCTCGCCGGAGCTGCGTGATCTGGCGGCGAGCGGTGTCGTTCTGGTTGAAGCGCCCGTGATGCACGGCGATCTGGGTTCGGCGCTCCTACCGGCCATTCGCAAGGCTATGCGTGATACACATTTTGAGGTTGCCCATTTTGCCGGTAGTGCAACTGCTAGTCTGGCATTTGCGGTTGGTGTGCTGCCGACAGTGCTCGATGCTGGTTTTCGCGCTCGTACCTGGCCGTACAGCAGCATATTCAGCTGCCACTTGGGCGGCGAGCGGCGGCAGCGTTCGATCTTGCTACGGTGCGGCGCAGCGAGGCGACGCTAGGTACACAGTTCGAGCGCGTTGTGGTGGTGGGCCAACGCGAGGCGTGGGCGCTGCGCACCCTTGCTGAAGAACGCAATCTGACGATGAATGTACAGGTTGTTCCAGCAGGGGTGACGATTCCGTCTCCACGTGTTCCCATGCCACGGGCGGTCGATACGCTTTTCTTCGGCGGCGACCCATCCGATCCTTGTGATCAAGCTGCACTACAGCTGTTACTGAACGATATTATGCCCCTTGTCTGGCGGGAACACGCTGAGGTGCAGCTGCTGGTCGCCGCCGATACACCCTGGCCTCAGCAAAACACAGCCTACCAGCAGGTGCATTGGCTTGCAGGGAACAGTGACCGTTTTAATGCCCAGCAGTCGGCAACGCTAGCACTGGCACCACATTCGCTCAGTGCTGGTGTGCCCAGCGCCGTGCTCGACGCAATGGTCGCCGGCTTGCCCCCTGCTGGCATCGACGGCGGCGGTGGCGAACCTCGATCTGTGCGATGGGCAGAATGTTGTGCTGGCGAGAGCGCCAGCACATATGGCGCGCGCGATCCTGGCGTTGCTCGATGACCCGCGTTGGCGTGGGCAAATCGCACGTGCTGGCCGCGAATACGCCGCGCTGTACCATAGTTGGGATCTTGTGGCTACCGATTTCGAGCAGATCTATGCTGCCGCTGCCGGGGCTAGCATCGCCGATTGGCGCCTTGAACTTGGCACTCATCGCCCGAACTACTGGCGCAGCGCGGAATAGATGCTCTAACACCTCTTGGGTGCCCCGCGCTGCGTCTCTATGGACGTACCCGTACACATCCCCGGATCTTCTCGTTCAGCTGCGGCGACGATATGATGACGGCTTCGGGAAGCTTATGACCGTCGAGCAGCTCGCCAATATTCAGCGTTTGCCCAGAGAGACCGTATGCCACTCCACCAGCGGCCTCTAGAATACGTAGCCCGGCAGCGATATCCCACAGGCTGGCGCGCGGAATAAGCGCGCCGAGCGCCGACCCACGCGCCACATAACAAAAATCTGCCGCAACACAGCTCAATGAGCGCGTCTTGCCGGGGAAGTCGACCATAAAGCGACGATGCGTGTACGAGCCGATCGCCAGCCAATCGTTGCTGTCTATCGTCGTTGTCGGGTTGACCGCAAGCCTTTCGTCGTTACGAAAGGCCGCACCTTCGGCGTCGGCCCAGTAACAATCGTCGAGCAGTGGTAAATAAATGACGCCCAGATAGGGCTTACCAGCGCGTAAAACGCCGATCGAGACACCCCAAACGGCTAGCCCCGAGGTGTAGGCATCGGTGCCGTCGAGCGGGTCGAGCGACCAGACAAACTCGCGGTCGATCGCCCCGATACCCTGTTCCTCGCCCATGATGCCATGCTGCGGATACTGCGCTGCGATATGGGTGCGCAGCATCTCTTCGATCTCGGTATCGGCGCGCGTGACATAACTGCGATCGGCCTTGCGGCTACGTTCCACCCGGTTAAAATAGCTTTTTGCTAGCGCGCCCGCCTCGCGCGCCCAATCTTGCACCTCGGCGATGTCGATCTCGCTCACAGAGTACCTGTTCCCCTTTTCTCGCTCACTGCCGAGAGCGATCATTGTCTATCCCAAAAGGTAAGTTTCTGCCCATCGCCGATAAGAAGTGAACGGCCATCCCGACTAAAAGTGAAACTGCGGGGGTTACTGGCCGGAACGATCATGCTTAATGCGCCGTTCTGCGTGTTCCAGACACGAATATTATTATCGCTATCAATAGCTGCAATGCGTCGACCATCCGGGCTGAAAACGATCGGCCCACGCAGCTCTGCTGACTCAAAGAGCACCACCACCGCTTCGAGCGTTTCATCAAAGAGCAGCAGGTTATCTGTTAGCACAGCGAGTTGCTCGCTTGATGGGTTGAATGCCAGTTCGCGCACACTGTCTGCCATGGTTTGCTGCAAGCCAGTATCGTCGACAACTGTAATCAAGCCATCGCGGTTGACAGCGGCGACACGGTTGCCATCAGAATTAAGAACGATATCTTCATAGGTACCAGCAAGCGGTATAACCTCCAGCGGCCCCAGTGTGCTGCCAGTATTGCCTATCTGCTGGACAGCATTTTGCTGTTCGCTGTGAAATAGGATATGGCTTGCGGAGGTGTTCAGAATTGGCTTAGCCGAATCAACACCGTTGAAGCTTACACTAGTTCGAACAGTGCAACGCTCGGCGTCGATCAGCGAGAGTTGCTGGCCCGCAAGTGCCATAAGCGTTTCCTGCGAGTGGAACCCCATAGTGCCGGAATTAGCATCACCTTGCAATACCGTACTACCATACAAGTCTTTAGTGGCTGCATTCCAACACTGCACAAGGCCGTTGTCAGTCCATGTGAAGACGCGTGTACCCGTGTTATTGTAAGCCACGGCGTTAATTGAGGCGTCGAGCAGAAGGCTTTGGTGGTAATGCTCATTACGTGCCTCTTGACGATAGGTTTCGTAGAAGAGGTTCTCAGCGTCCTTATAATCGAAGACTGCGATAAGGTGTTCGCGCGCCTTTGTGTATTGTTTAGCGTCGAGGGCAGCAATGCCTTGCAAGTAGCGCTGTTCGCGAAGTTCATCGTCTGCCCACTGCATGTTCGATGCCGACTGCTCTTGCGACTGGTCACCGGCGTAGAATCTCCCGCTGCTGGGCTGAAATGACGACCAGAGGCCAAGTGCTGTATTGACGACAAAGACGATCATCAAGAGCCAGGCGATTGTGCGCACAAGGTGTTTTCTGCCCACGCCGATATAGGTCGTCTGCGTCACGATGCGCAGCGTCGGCGCGCGATCGATCTTAACAAGTGCATCGCCACGGCGTGTATTGCCGGGGTTCAGCCCCCAGCCATTGGTGCTAAAGCTCACTTTTTGTACAGCACCTGGCAAGAGTATAAACTGCGCCGTATCGACAGATAGCCATTGCGGCGGGGCGATCTGGACACGCGCCGGTGCCGGGCTACTATTACGAATTGTCACACGCTGTGTCGCCGGGCGTACCTTCCAGTGGTGGAAGCGCAGCGTGGGCGGGCTGATCTGCAGATACGGCACCAGGCTGCCATAGCCGTACGGATCGAGGCGTAGCAGGGCTGCGTCGAGCGCAAAGTCGGCGTTGCGTTCCTGTCTGACAATCGCTGCTAACTCGGCGGCGAGCACCGGTTGCCGCCACCACTGCGCTATTTGTTGTGGTAGCGGCCCATAGAGCCAGCTGGCCGCGCTGGCCCAGTTGTTCGTACACCAGCGAGCCAGATCCGGCAGGGTAGCGATCTCCTGGCCGTCGGGCGTTTGAAAGCGGCTTACCGGTGTTAGTGCGGCGCTGATGGCGATCTGCTCGCGCAGCATACGCGCGGTTGCGAGCGGCGCGCTACCTCTATCGGTCGCTGGCAGCTGCAGGTGTGCCTCCGGCTGCGCTAGTTCGATCAGGGTCTGACGTAGTGCTTCGGCGTCAGCGGCGGCGCTGCCGCTCCCGCGAAAGCCAAGTAGTCGTATGGCACCACTGCTGCGATCGATACGTAAATTGGCGCGGCAAATCGCCCCGTGGCTCACCGGTGGCAGCCGACCCGCGAGGTACGCCAGCAGTTCGGCGAGCGCATCACCCCACCGCAGCAGCTCTTCGCGCGTGGCGCTGCCAGGTGGTGGTGTGGTGCCGTCGACGTATTCTTCGACGATCAGCCCATGGTGCCCTTCACGCACAAAGGCGTAGACCTGCGGCAGCACCGGGTGGCGCAGCTCGGCGCGCAATCGCGCCAACTCGATCGCCTTGTCTTGCTCGGCACCGTCGGCCAGCGGGTGGAAGATATCGGTGAGCAAACGCACAACCACGATACGACCAAATAACGCCTCGTCAGACGCCAGCCAGATAGCGTGCTGCCCCTCGATCGGCTCGCGCAACTGAAAGCGCCCGTCGCCAAACTGTGAAGGCAATTGATAAGTTATGTGATGCTGGGTCATAGTTCTATTCTTTACGCTACCGAGCAGCCGTGGGTTGTAGAGAGGCAGCACACTCCGTCTCTACGTGTATTGCTTCACGAGGTTCGCACATCCTCACCCTCGTCTCCTTTTCCACATACGGGAGAGGGGGGCCGAGCACTGCGGCGAGGGCGGGTGAGGCAGGCGCGCCAACGTAATGAAGCAATACATCTACGGCCCATATGCACCGCGCGCCTGCCAGGCATAGAATAGGGGCTCGACGACAAGCAGCGCGCCATAGAGCAGGGCAACAATGAAGACAATAGTCAGTATAAAATGAGACCAGAAAGCCCTACCTCCAACGAAACGCGCCCGTGCTTGGAGCTGCAGTGGCTGCGGTGCATCAGCGATATGCAGCAGCACCGGGCTGCGCAACTGCCCACGACGGCCAGGGCGTTTGAAAGCGCTAACACAGAGATCGATGCTTGTGTTGGGTGGAACCGTGATCACCGGCTCGGGTGAGCTTTGAGACATTGAAGCACGTCCGCGTCGACGGTGAGCGATCGGTAAATTGAGGCGTTGAAGGCTTGCGTGCGGCAGAGTCGATGAGTTAATCGTCGAAACTTGCAGCCAATCGGGCAGATCGATGCGCGCCCGTACGCACCGAGGCCCAGTGTTCCACACACTTACGATACGTTCCGGCGCATTGGGCGATTTAATGGTGCCGAACTCGATCGTGTTTGTGTGCAGTGCCAATTGTGGCAACTGTGCGCCAAAACCTTCGGCGTCGAGCAGGCACAGCACACGGTCAAGCGCGGCATCAGCATTCATAAACGGCGCATAGCGCGTAACTTGTATCTGATCGGCAAGTTCGGTCTGTCCCCAGCGCAGCGCGACCTGATCG
>JAAUTF010000676.1 GCA_012031775.1 Candidatus Altimarinota bacterium
CGGTGCGAGCCGCCGAGCGCGCGTCGACCCTGCACTTGGCGCGCTGATGGCCGCACATTTGCCGCGTCGTATATGACGAGTTACGAGCCCGCGCTGCGCATCACGGTCGATCGCGAACGCGCTGCCTTTAGCAGCTGGTACTCGATCTTCCCGCGCTCCACCGCAAGCGAACCCGGGCGCCACGGCACCTTCAAAGATGTCGAAGGCTGGCTACCCTATATCGCCGATATGGGCTTCGATGTGCTTTACTTCACCCCGATCCACCCGATCGGCCACACCTTCCGCAAGGGCAAAGACAACAGCCCGGTCGCGCAGCCCGGCGATCCCGGTAGCCCCTACGCTATCGGTAGTTCCGAGGGCGGCTATAAAGAGATCCACCCCGAACTGGGCACGTTGGAGGATTTCCGCCATCTTGTTGCGCGCGCCCGTGAGTTTGGCCTGGAAATCGCACTCGACAACGCCTTCAATGCCTCGCCCGACCACCCGTATGTGGCCGAGCACCCCGAGTGGTTTCGCGCGCGCCCCGATGGTACGATCCAGTACGCCGAGAACCCGCCTAAAAAGTATCAGGATATTTACCCCTTCGACTTCGAGACAAGCAACTGGCGCGAGCTTTGGCAGGAGCTGAAGAGCTACTTCGATTTCTGGATCGCCCAGGGCGTGAAGATTTTCCGCGTCGACAACCCGCACACCAAGTCGTTCCGCTTCTGGGAATGGTGCATCGACGCCCTCAAGCGCGACCACCCCGAGCTGATCTTGCTCTCTGAAGCCTTCACGCGCCCTAAGGTGATGTATAACCTGGCCAAACTCGGCTTCACCCAGAGCTATACTTACTTCACCTGGCGCACCGCCAAGTGGGAGCTAACCCAGTATATGCTGGAGCTGACGCAGGGCGAGCCGCGCGAGTTCTTTCGCCCGAATTTCTGGCCCAACACCCACGATATTCTCACGCCGCAGTTTTACTCCGGCACCGGGCAACCTTCCTGACGCGTTTTACGCTGGCCGCCACGCTCACAAGCAACTACGGCATCTACGGCCCCTCCTACGAGCAGATGCTGCACACGCCAGTCGGCCCGCGCGAAGAGTATATCGACAACGAGAAGTACGAGATCCGCCACTGGAACCTGCAACAATCGGGCAGCCTCGCACCTTTTATCGCGCGCGTCAACCACGTGCGCCGCGAACACCCTGCGCTGCAGCGCAACGACGGCCTGCGCTTTCACGCCGTTAATAGCAGTTACGCCGAGAACGAGCAGCTCATCGCCTACAGCAAACGCAGCGCCGACGGCCGTGACACCGTGCTAGTGATCATCAACCTCGACCCGATCAATACGCAATCGGGCTGGGTGCAGCTGCCGATCGCCGAATGGGGCGTCGCCGACGGCCAGCCCTATGAAGTGTACGACCAGATCAGCGGCGCGCGCTTCACCTGGTACGGCGCGTGGAACTATGTCGAGCTCAACCCCTTGCAGATGCCGGTCCACCTTTTTGTAGTGAACGGCGGCGCGTAGGGGTGCCGCATGCGGCCCACGCGCCCGCCGCTCTGGCGGACATCTACCGTTATGACTGAGAAAAGTGTCTATGTCGGCATCGACCCCTTGTGGTACAAAAGATGCCGTGATCTACCAGTGCACGTGCGTTCGTTTGCCGATAGCGACGGCGACGGCATCGGCGATTTTAAGGGGCTTACCAGTCGGCTCGACTATTTGCAGGATCTTGGCATCACCGCGATCTGGCTGATGCCGTTCTACCCCTCGCCACTACGCGACGATGGCTACGATATTGCTGATTATAACGCTGTAAACCCGAGCTACGGTACTGTCGCCGATGTGCGCCAGTTCATTCGCGAAGCTCACAAACGTGGGCTCAAGGTGATCACCGAGCTCGTCTGCAACCATACCTCCGACCAGCACGCCTGGTTTCAGCGCGCCCGTACGAGTAAACCCGGCAGCAGCTTTCGCGATTTCTACGTCTGGAGCGACACACCCGACAAGTATAAAGATGCACGCATCATCTTTAAAGATTTCGAGACCTCGAACTGGACGTGGGATCCGGTGGCGAACGCTTACTTCTGGCACCGCTTCTACTCGCACCAGCCCGATCTGAACTTCGAGAACCCCGCCGTTCATCGGGCAATTTTTCAGGCGATGGATTTCTGGTGGCAGATGGGCGTCGACGGCATGCGGCTCGACGCTATTCCCTACTTGTATGAAGCTGAAGGTACAAATTGCGAGAACCTGCCGGAGACGCACGCGTTTCTAAAAAAGTTGCGCGCGCAGGTGGATAAGAAGTGGCCGGGGCGCATGTTCCTCGCCGAGGCCAACCAATGGCCCGAGGATCTGATCGCCTATTTCGGCGACGGCGACGAGTGCCATATGGCGTTTCACTTCTCGGTGATGCCGCGGCTGTATATGTCGGTTCACCAGGAAGACCGCTACCCGATCGTCGAGATTATGCGCCAGACGCCGGCCATTCCTGCCAATTGCCAGTGGGCGATTTTCTTGCGCAACCACGACGAACTGACGCTCGAGATGGTCACCGAGGAAGAGCGCGACTATATGTATCGTGTCTACGCACAAGACAAGCAGGCGCGCATCAACCTCGGCATTCGGCGCCGTCTGGCCCCACTGCTCGGCAACAATCGCCGCAAGATCGAACTGATGAACGGCCTGCTGTTCTCGCTGCCCGGCACCCCGGTGCTCTACTACGGCGACGAGATCGGTATGGGCGACAATATCTACCTTGGCGACCGCAACGGTGTGCGCACGCCGATGCAGTGGAGTGGCGACCGCAACGCTGGCTTCTCGCGCGGCAACCCGCAACGCATGTTTCTACCCGTGATCACCGATCCCGAGTATCACTACGAGATGGTCAATGTCGAGAACCAGTCCGGCAATCTGCATTCGCAGCTCTGGTGGACAAAGCGCCTGATCGCGCTGCGCAAGCGCTATAAGTCGTTCGGTCGCGGCGCGCTGGAATTTCTGCAGCCCGAGAATCGTAAGGTGCTGACCTTCCTGCGCAGCTACGAAGACGAGACTTTGCTGGTGGTGGCTAATCTCTCGCGTTATGTGCAGGCTGTCGAACTCGATCTCAGCGCGTTCAACGGCGCGACGCCGGTTGAACTCTTCGGCCAGACCGAGTTCCCGCCGGTGCGCGAGGGCCAGCCCTATTTTCTCACCCTCGGCCCGCACTCCTTCTACTGGTTTAACCTCGTGCCACGTAGTGTGCTGGGCGGGCACGGCGAAGGCGGCCCCGAGGTGGAGTTGGCACGTATTGTGCTGGAGATAGGGCGCTGGGATGCAATTTTCTACGATGGGCGTAAGGCGCGGCTGGAGCATATCCTGCCGACCTACCTCTGGGCGCGGCGCTGGTTCGGCAGCAAAACGCGCCGCCTGCGCACGCTCAACCTCCGCGAATTCAGCCTGCTGGAATTTGGCCAGCAGCTGGCCTATCTCTGCTTCATCGACATGACCTATGTTGAGGGGGCACCCGAAACATATATGCTGCCGCTGATGTACGCCGAGGGCGAGGCTGCCGAGGCCGTGCTGCGCGACAG
>JAAUTF010000677.1 GCA_012031775.1 Candidatus Altimarinota bacterium
GGCCACGGCGGCGGTCGCCACGGCCATGGCCTTGTTGTCGACGATTTCGCGCGCAGCATCATCGACGATACCACGCCGCCCTCGCCTGGCGAGCAAGGGCTCTATCTCAACCGTGTGATGGACGCGATCTATGCTTCTGCGCGCTCGGGCGAGGAAGTACGGCTTGATTAAGGCTTGAAGCATGGATCGTGATGCGTGAAACCTGAACCGCTCCTTTTCGCACGACGCATCACGGATCAGGCATCATAAGTGGAACACTATGCCCCCCCGCCGCTTGATCGTCAAACTTGGTACCAGCGTGCTGACCGCCGGTAGCGACAGGCTGAACCGGCCCTATATGGTCGATCTTGCCCGTCAGGTGGCGGCGCTGCGCGCACAGCAGGCCGAGACGCTGCTGGTGTCCTCTGGCGCGGTCGCTGCCGGTTGGGAACAGCTGGGTTTCCGCCGCGCAAAGCCGGTGCGACTGTGCCGATCAAGCAGATGCTCGCCGCCGTTGGCCAGAGCCGCCTGATGCATCTCTACGAGCAGCTGTTCGAGATCTATGGCCTGCACGTGGCCCAGGCGCTGCTCACGCGTGACGATCTGCGCGACCGGCGGCGCTATCTGAACGCGCGTAATACGCTGCTGCTGTGCCTGGAGCGCGGTATTGTGCCGATCGTCAACGAGAACGATGCCGTCGTCACTGCTGAGATCCGCGTCGGCGATAACGACAATCTTTCAGCGCTGGTGGCTGGCCTTGTCGACGCCGATCTGCTGATTATTCTGACCGACATCGATGGCCTCTACAGCGCCGATCCGCGCAGTAATCTTGATGCGGTTCTGCTGCCTGAAGTGGCGCAGATCGATGCGGCGATCTGGGCGATGGCCGGTGGCAGCGGCACCCACCGCGGCACCGGCGGCATGCAGACGAAAATTCAGGCCGCCGATCTGGCCACGCGTGCCGGTACCACCGTGGTGATCGCCAACGGGGCGCTGCCCGATGTGATCGTCCGTATCGCTGACGGCGAGCGCATTGGCACACGTTTCGCCGCCGCCGACAGCCGCCTTGAGTCGCGCAAACGCTGGCTGCTCGCCGAGACCGCTCGCCAGAGCCGCGTGGTTGTCGATCCTGGGGCAGCGCGCGCGCTTATCGCCCAGGGCAAGAGCCTGCTGCCCGCCGGTATTAGCAGCGTCGAGGGAGAGTTCGAACGCGGCCAGACGGTGCGTATCTACGATAGTCTCGGTCGCGAGATCGCTCGCGGCCTTACGCACTATCGCGCCGCCGATCTGCAGCTTATCAAAGGCCTGCGCTCCTCCCAGATCGCTGAGATCCTCGGCTACGACTACGGCCCCGAGGTCGTCCACCGCGATGATATGGTTGTGTTGTAGGGCGTTGCCTGCGACGCCTACAACACACCTGTGTGGTCGCCTTCTGAGGAGATACCATGACTCTTTCGAACCGTGAAGTTGCCGATATTTTCGCCGCTGTCGCCGACAGTATGGAGATTTTGGGCGAGGATAAGTTTCGCTCGCTGGCCTACCGCCGCGCCGCCGAAGCCATCGCCGACCTGCCGATGCCACTGCGCGATTATCAGCGCGGAACGCGCTTGAAGACATCGCAGGCATCGGCAAGACGATCGCCGAAAAGATCGCCACTATTCTCGATACCGGCCAGCTACCGCTCTACGAGCGCTTGAAAACCCAGGTCTCGCCTGGCTTGCTCGAGCTCTTGCAAGTGCCCGATCTCGGCCCACGCAGCGTGGCCGCCTCAGCAAAGAGCTGAGCATCACCAGTGTGGCCGATCTGCGCGCCGCGATCGCCGATGGACGCCTGCGCGCGCTCAAGGGCTTTGGGCCAAGAGCGAGGCCCGCATCGCCCAGGGCCTCGACGAGATGGCCGGTCGTCAGCGCCGTATCATTATGCCGTCGGCCTTGCAGTACGCCGAAAGCCTGATCGCCGCCCTGCGCGAAGCTGCGCCGTCGCTGGAGCAGCTCGGCTATGCGGGCAGCTTGCGCCGTGCAACGCCCACCACCGGTGATATCGATCTGCTCGCCAGCGCGCGCGATAGCGCAGCGGTGGTCGCTACGTTCATCAGTTTGCCACAGGTGGCGCGTGTCGAGGCCCAGGGCGATATTAAGGCCAGCGTGATCTTGCAGAGCGGCGTGCGTGTCGACCTCCTCGTTGTGCCGCCGCCACATTGGGGCAGCGCTTTGCACCATTTTACCGGCAGCAAAGACCACAACATCCACTTTCGCCGCCTCGCGCAGGAGCGCGGCCTTAGCTTTAGCGAGAACGGCTTCGCCCGCGAGGACGGCAGCCTGATCGAGTGCGCCGATGAGTCGGCGGTCTATGCGGTGCTCGATCTTCCCTTCATCGCGCCCGAGCTGCGCGAAGATAGGGGTGAGTTCGAGGCGGCCGCACCAGTAATCTGCCCGACCTTGTCGGCCTCGACGATATGCGCGCCGATCTGCATATGCATAGTACCTGGAGCGACGGTCAGGCCAGCATCGCCGCTATGGCCGCCGCCGCCGCAGCACGTGGCCTGCACTATATCGCCATCACCGACCATAGCGCCTACCTGGGCGTTACCGGCGGTGTCGACGCCGAGCGCCTGACGCAGCAGGCCGCCGAGGTGGCTGCGCTCAACGCCGAATACGCGCGCGCGGTAGCGCCTTTCGTATCTTGCACGGGGTGGAGGTCGACATCACGCCGGATGGCACGCTGGCTCTGCCCGATGAGGTACTCGCGCCGCTCGACATCGTTGTCGCTTCGCTGCACGTTAGCTTGCGCCAGGAGCGCGCACAGATCACCGCGCGTCTGCTGCGCGCTATTCAAAATCCACACGTCGATATCATCGCGCATCCCACCGGGCGTATCCTTGAGCGGCGCAGTGGGGCCGACCTGGATATGGAAGTGATTTTGCCCGCCGCTGTTGCGGCTCGCAAGCTGCTCGAAGTCAACAGTGGCCCGGATCGCCTCGATCTCGACGCCGTCTATGTACGGCGCGCGCTCGAACTTGGCGCATCAATCACGATCAACAGCGACGCGCATCACCCCGCCGATCTGGCCTGGCTGCGTTATGGTGTGCTCACCGCCCGCCGTGGCTGGGCCGCCGCCGCGCGTGTGGCCAATACCTGGCCGCTCGAGCAACTGCGGGCCTGGCTTACGCATAGTTAAATCTATCTCCAATCGTGCGCCGATTTGCGTTATTGTAGTAGTACCAGCCGTACTGCGAGTAAAAATTATATGGTTGCTTCGGTTGTGGCTAGGCCGCAAACCGAAGCAACCATATCCTTTCCCTATGTTGAATGCGCCTTTGTACCCGTCGCTCGACGCGCATCTTAGCGCTACGCAGCGCGCTATGTTGGTGAGCGATGGCGCGCTGTCCGCCGCACAACGTGTTGCGCTCGCGTCGCAGCTACGTGCGCAGTTGGCGGCGGCTATGGCTTTTATCCCCGCCCGCCTCCCGAATCACAGGGGCAGACTCCCCGTGATGGCGCTTTCGTCAATAGAAGCCAGCCCCTCTATGATTTCGCCATCAGAAGGGATGATATCGCCAGCCTGACAAA
>JAAUTF010000678.1 GCA_012031775.1 Candidatus Altimarinota bacterium
TCGGCGGCAGCGCGCATCTCGGCTAGGCGAGCGACGGCATACGCCTCAGCCTCGACATCGGTCGCTGCCTGGGCCTGCTTCAGCGCAACCGGATCTATCAGGCTCTCGCGTACGAGCACCTCGCCAACCATATCGATCGTCGCCAGCGCGTGCGAGCGACCATCGGGCGTGAACGACGTCCAAGAGAAGTAATTCGTGCCGCCATTGTGATGCATTTTGCCCATATCGACAAACTCGATCCTACCGGCGGCCATAGCTCGATTCCAGTCGCTCTGCGGGAACCACTTCCAGCGACCGGCATAAAGCTTGTGGCCGAGGCCATGGAGCGGGTCGAGATGCCCCCAGAGATGATAGAGCTTATCGATATTATTGAGGCCGATATCATCGCTCATCACCCCACCGATCGAGATCACACGGATGGGCGCGCGTAACACCGGCTTAAGAAACGTCGCCACACCGACCGCGATCTGGGCACCGCCGGAGAAGCCGAGCAAAGTTACGGGCTTGCCGCTGCCAATACGATAACCTCGCAGTTGCAGAGCCTTAACGATCTCGTTTGAAACACCAAGATTGTAGATCGGGCCATAGCGTCGATCGGCCGAGATAGCCACCTGAAACATATTACGAATATTGATCAAAAATTGAAACACATCATACGGATTCTTTAAACGGCGCTGCTCCAGCCAGTTCCACATATGCGCGAAAAACCGCTGTGTGCCCAGACCAGCGTTTGTCACCGAGTACGGATACACATCCGGCACCACCGTGGTGTTGGGCAGGCGTTTGACCGCCATAAGACCCCAGTCGATCTCCTCCTGTGGAATAGACTCAGGATCCATCGCGCCGATACCGGAGAGATACACAACAAAATGGGGGTTGCTGCTTTCTGGCACATCGGTGGCAATAATTTTAGCCTGGCCGGGCACCGGTGGCGCTTCCTTATCGCCAAACCAGCCCGCCCACCAGCCAAGACTCTCGAGCGGTGCGACAGCCGCCGAGAGAAAGAGCAGCACGATCGCGCCGATGAAGATCAGGTTCAGAGTCGAGAGGATCACCGCGAGCCCCCTCGGTCTTAGTGCCAGGCTTTGCATCCTGCGTGGCGAAATCAGCAAGAATATCGGCGACGCTGGCGTCGAGATCGGTTCCGGCAACGGCGCGGAAGAGCCGGTTGCGCAGCGCAACCACTGGTCGCCCGATCGTGGCTGTCATCAGCACGATCAGCAGCCAGCCGAGGCCAACGCAGACCAGGGCCGGTGTGAAGGCACCGCCGGCGATGACAGTGATACCTGCCAGCACAATAAGAAAGCTCCAGACAGAGAGCATACGACCGATAAAATTGCCCATATAGGGGATGAGCACCAGAAAGCCGAACAGGTATGGTGCAGCGCCCACGCCGACCATACGCATCACCGTGCCCAGCGGAATGTCGTTGGGAAAGAGGACTTGACCGACAAGCCAGATCGCAATCGCCCAGATGACAAGATTGATGGCGAACAGAATGCCATTAACCAACAAACTGATCATAAATCGCGTCGGGCTTACACGATTCACGAACAAGATCACACTCTGGCCGATGAGCAACGAGGCCCCACCGAGAATGGCGATCATCAGGATAACAAGGTTAGAATTGTTCGCTCTGGCTACGATCTCGAACACACGCGGGTTAAGCCGCAACGCCTCACCGATCCCCTGAAAGACATCGCCAGTAAACTCGATCATCGCGTTTCTCGCCTGGTGGCTCTAGCAATGCTAAGAGCTGGTAAGGCTGTCGCGACGCTGTGTGTGGCCGCTCCACACGCGACACAATAGCCCACTACAACGCATTTAGCATTGCCATATGGTTTTAGAGAGCAGCTTTCACGGCTTATGATACCATCACTCGTCGGCTGTGTTTATTATCTCTTCGGCCAGATCTGTCCGGTATAATGCTGTTCGGGATTATTTTGTTAGGTATTTTGTCGCTGATGCTCGGCGGGTTCAACGTGCTTTGGGGGTTGGGGCTAAGCGGTGTCGGCGGGCTAAGCTGGCTAACCGGCCTGTTCTTTTCAGACAATGTGCAGAGTTGGGGCGGCAACGCCTTCGGAGCTGGCCTGTAGGCAATGTTGCTCGGTGGTGTGCAACTGCTGACCGGCTTTGGCCTCTTCGGTAAGCAGAAGTGGGCCTGGCTGTTGGCACTCATTGCGGCAGCCTTATCGCTGGCGACCGCGCTAATAAGTGTCTTCAACGGCAGTTTCTGGAGCCTGGTCGGGATGATTTTGCCGGGTATTATCTTCTTTTACCTGCTGCGCGATGCAGATGAGCATCCTTCGCCGCCGTAGAGCGCGGCATGCTACGCCCTACGGCGGCCCGGCAAGAAAACGCTCAACAAGCGCGGCGACATCGCTAGGCTCCCAATAGATATCGGAGCCGTTCTCGGCGACAACAGCCACGTCGTTGGGGGTGATGCTGAGCTGCATAATGCGTTCGGTATCGAGACGGCTGGCCAGATCGGCGAGCCCGCGCAGAGTGTCGAGATCGTTGATGGGCAGTGTAGTAGCAACGCTCTGCTCGAAATCGCGGGCGAGGCCAGGCAATAACGAGGCCTGCTGCAACACGCCGCGCTCGCGCACTTCTTGCAAGATAGCGCGCAGCACCTGCTGCTGACGCCGACTGCGGTCGAAATCGCTGGTGCTATGTCGCGAGCGCGCGTAGCGCAGCGCTGTCGCGCCATCCATCTGCTGTAATCCTGCGGGGATGTAGATCCGTTCGACACCAAAATCCTCGGTGGGATAGGCGGGATCGAGCAGGGGCTGGCGCACATCTACCGTGATCCCACCAAGTGTATCGACGACCCGCTCAAAGCCACGAAAATCCACCTGTACGATGTAGTCGATCGGCACACCCAGAAAGCCCTCGACCGTCTCCGCCGCGAGGGCACCGCCACCAGCATCAGGTGTGGTATCTTCGCCGTAGAGCGCGCCAGCGTTGGCATACCCATACCCAAAGGCGGTATTGATCTTCTGCACGCCAAGCGTTGGAACCTCGACCATCGAGTCGCGAGGGATGGAGAGCATAGCGGCCCAATTGGCGAGCGGATCGACATGCACAACAATCAGGGTATCGCTGCGCACCCCCTCTTCGGCTACAGCGCGCTTATCAACACCGATCAGCAGGACATTAAACGGCTGATTGAGGCCGTTGGGCAATTGCGGCGGGCCAACGGCAGGGGTTGCGTCATCGGCAGAGACAACACGGCGCGGGTCACTCTGCTGCACAGAGCCGAGCGTATCACCAGCCCAGCGCACCGCTTGCAACACAGCAATGCCCACACCGATCACAAGTAAGACAGCGAGCCAGAGCGGCGTGCGACGGCGAAGATGGCGACGGACAGGGCCGCCCGGATTTCGCGCATGACCACTCCCGCACTCAGCAAAGACGGTTGGGACCATAGGCGCGCTTGTCATGAATGCAAGCAGAGGTTGAAGGACGTCGCGGTTTATTCACAGTCGATCAAGCAAATTGTGCGCATATCCGCAGCGCGCAGGTCGTCGCCGCATTT
>JAAUTF010000679.1 GCA_012031775.1 Candidatus Altimarinota bacterium
AGCGATGAGGCGCTCGCCGCCTGGCACGGCGCGATGACACAGCTCGAAGCGCAAGGGGCGATCCTTATCCCGCTCGCGCTGCCCGAGATCGCCACGCTGCGTATCGTCAATGGCTCGTTGCTGATGATGGAGGCCGCAAGTTACCACCTCACTACGCTGCGCACTCGCCTACCAGAGCTGGGTGACTTTCTGCGCCAGCGCATTCTGGCCGCCTTTTTCTTCGACACCCCCCACCATTTTATTCGCGGCCAGCAAATGCGAGCGGCACTGCGCCGTCGCTGTGAGGCGATCTTCGATAGCATCGACCTGCTCAGCACTCCCAGCCAGCCGACCGTCGCCCCGGCGCTCGGCGTGCCTGCCTCTACTGCCTTCACCGGCCCTTTTAACTGCCTCGGCTGGCCTGCCATCAGCCTGCCCGCTGGCACCGGCGCGCACGGGCTACCGCTCGCGATTCAGCTCGTCGCTAAATCCTGGGACGAAGCAA
This sequence comes from Candidatus Altimarinota bacterium, assembly GCA_012031775.1. Lineage (GTDB taxonomy): Bacteria > Chloroflexota > Chloroflexia > Chloroflexales > Chloroflexaceae > JAAUTF01. The sequence goes on from JAAUTF010000679.1 coordinate 485, forward strand.
CGCTGCTTACCGCCGCCTACACCTACGAACATGTTTCGCAAAGCTCTTCCTGATCATCGACGCGACAGCTTGGTACGTAGATTGCTATCAACCAGATCGTATGGGCGCAGCACGCTGTGCCCTACGCTGCATCCAACCCTATAATCGTAAATTCAGCACTATGATCGTGAATCCAACAGCCGAGGGATGGGAGATCATTTACCATCGCAGCCACGCACTGCTGGCGGCACAGATCGCACTACAATGGCATAATGTCGAGCGCGAAGAGCGCATTGCTGAGACGATCACCGCCATCGCCCAGCACGACGACCTCGAGTGCGAATGGGAAGGCGACCACCTCAGTTCGGTCGGTGCGCCGCTCGATTTCACGCTAACCCCGAAAAATCTCGCTGCAGTTGATCCCTGGCGGCAGCTGATCACCGAGGCGCTTTATCGCGGGCGCTGGGTGGCCTTGCTTACCGCGATGCATGTGCAGTTCCTCAACGCGCCTTATAAGGCCGATGACCGCAAGCTCGCCAGTTTTCTCGCCGATCTCGACCAGCAGATCGCGCAGTGGCGCAAGGAACTGAAGATCTCAAAGAAAGAGGCCGAGCAGTCCTACGCTTTCCTCCAATGGTGCGATCGGCTCTCACTCATTTTGTGCGGGCGCGCCTTGCCCGAGCACGAACGTTGGCTGGAGATAGCCAATGGCCCTGATGGTCGGCGCTACGATATTATGCAGCGCGCCGACCGCTCGCTCGTCGTCGAACCATGGCCCTTCCGCGAACAGCGTTTTGTTGTTGCCGCCGATGCCTGCTATCTCAACCAGTTACAGTTCACCGCCAACGCCGAGTTGACGCGCGCCCTCAAAGCTGCGCCGATCAGCTCGATTTATTGGGAGTTCAGCCGCTCACCACTTGGTCAATCAGCACGAACGACAGCTGCGCCCGCTAGTGAATGATAGCGGCGCTACGCCTCAGGTGTCGCGTCGGCTGCAAGGTGAATTAAAACCTGCTCCAGCGGTTTCTTCGTGATCGCTGGCACCGTCGCCCCTTCCGCCGGGTAGCCGACTGGAATAAGCAGATACGGCCGCTCGTTGGGCGGGCGGCGCAGCAGTGTTGCCAGGAAGCCCATCGGGCTTGGGGTGTGCGTCAGTGTGGCCAGGCCCGCATGCGCTAGCCCCGCCAACAACACGCCTACCGCGATCCCAACCGACTCTTTGACATAATAATGTTTTACCTGCACCTCGCCATCCGGCCCATCTGTTAGGCCGTAGGCTTGCTCGAAAATCACGATCAGATACGGTGCCTGCGTCAGGTGCGGTTTATGCCAATCTGTCCCCAATGGGGCCAACGCGTCGCGCCAGGCTTGCGGCATCCGCCGCGCATAGCTCTCGCGCTCTTCTTCCTCAGCTGCGCGGCGAATCTGCTGCTTCAACGCTGGATCGCTCACAACCACAAAACGTCCACCGGCTGCTGGTTCGCTCCACTTGGTGCCAACGCAGCAGCGCGGATCGCGTTCTCGATCAACTCGAAGGGCACCGGCGTTTCAGCAAAATCGCGTATGCTGCGCCGCCGCGCTATAACCGCCAGAAACTGCGCCGAAGCTGCCTGCTGCTCCTCTGGCGTCAACCAGAAATGCTCGTACGGGCAGGGTACGTATGAAGTATCGCCCGATTCATCATCTGTACGCATTGCTGTCTCTCAATTACATAACTTACGCGGCCAATGCTGTAGCGCAATGCACGACCATGTCACCCCACGCTGCGCTCGGGGTCTACAGCGCTGCTCAATGCAGCTTCCTCACTGCGCTGCGCTGGGAATGACATGGAGGAACACCTCGTATCTACCTGTCTCCCCGTCTCCCGTCTCCTGTCACCCTTCGACCACACGATACACCGTGCCACCGTTACCATCGACAACATACAACTCGCCCGCTTCGTCTTCGCCAAAAGACGTCGGGTTGATGCGGAACTGCGTCACCATGCGGTTTTGCCAGCCTGCACTATCACCACGCAGTGCCCAGACATTGCCGGTGCAGTAGTCGCTATAGATGTAGAGCCCACTCAGGTTCGGGAAGGCCGAGCCACGATAAACATAGCCGCCTGTAATCGAGCAACCGCCCTCGCTGTGCGCATAAACGGCCACCGGCGGTACAAAGCCCTCGGCACTACAGTTGCTGCCGCTGAAGCAGCTGTTTCCCTCAAATGTATTCCAGCCGTAATTCGCGCCGCCCGCCGCGCCAGCAGCCTGGAAATGCACTTCCTCGTAGGCGTTCTGGCCCACATCGGCGATGTAGAGGTCGCCTGTTAGCCGGTCGAAGGAAAAGCGCCACGGATTGCGCAGGCCCCAGGCCCAGATTTCAGCGCGCACATCTTGCTGCTGCACAAAAGGGTTGTCGGCGGGCACCGTATAGGGCGCACCACTGTCGACATCGATGCGCAACAGTTTGCCTAAAAGCGCCTGCGGGTTCTGGCTATTGCCCCAGGGGTCACCCGCCCGCCCGCCATCGCCCATACCAATGTAGAGCATGCCGTCGGGGCCAAATTTGAGCAAGCCGCCATTATGGTTGGCCGCCGGTTGCCCAATCGTAAGTAGTACCAGCGCGCTTTGCGCATCCGCCCGATCGCCGCTTGCGCTGTACTCGGCCACCACCGTGCTACCATCGCGACCAGTGTAGTTGACAAAGAAACGCCCGTTCTCAGTGAAATCCGGGTGGAAGGCCACGCTCAACAAACCTTGCTCATTGCCCTGCGCGCCGACGATAGCTCGAATATCGAGCAGCGGTGGCTCGACACGTCGCCCCTCGCGCACGATCCAGATCACCCCAGCCTGTTCGACAATAAAGAGCCGCCCACTGCCGTCGTTAGCGTGCGTCACCTGCGTTGGGCGTTCGAAGCCCTCGGCCAGCGGTGTGATCGCCAGTCGCACATTTGCCAGATCGATCGCACTGACCGGCGTGCTCGGCGCGCGTGTTGGTACCGGTGCCGTGGTAGGCACCGACGAAGCCGCTGTGCTCGTCGGCGCGCTCCCCGCTGTTGCCTGTGGCGATGGCACCACCGTCGCTGCCGGG
>JAAUTF010000680.1 GCA_012031775.1 Candidatus Altimarinota bacterium
CGACAATCGGTTGGCAGGAGAATATGCAAAGGTTGTTGTTTGTCGCGGTTTGTTAGCGGTGCCGCCGCTAACAAAACGCGACAAACTAGAACTATCTACACGAGCGTGGTAGCAGAAGGCTAGTTGCAAGAGTATGGCACAGGGTCGGTAGAGTGTCAAATCAACAGGGACGAAGGCACATTCAGTGCGTATGTTACAATGCGGCGAATGGTTGGTAAATCCTCGATCTCTGAACAGCCACTTGGCGATGGGTTGCTGCTGCGCTCTGCGCGAAGCAGTGCTGATATCGAGCGCCTTATGGCTTTCAACGCCAGTATTCACGGCCCTGGCCTGGCCGCATTAACGCACGCACTGATGGTCGAGCACCCGCAGGCGCGGCTCGATTACTGGCTGTTTATCGAGGACGTAGCGACGCAGCGGGTAGCGGCCAGCCTCTGCCTTTTGCCGTGGACACTACGTTATGGCGTGGTGCAGCTGCGCGCTGCCGAAATGGGCATCGTTGGCACAGCAGAAGATTTTCGGCGGCGTGGGTTGGTCAAAGCGCTGAACAAGCGTTTTAACGAGGTGCTGTTGCGCGATAGTTTCGACCTAAGCATTATTCAGGGTATCCCTTATTTCTATCGTCAGTTTGGCTATGAATATGCAATGCCGCTAGAGCTCTGGTGCCGAGTCGAGCTGCATCAGTTTCGGGCACTGGCCGAGAACGAGCGCACTTTCAGCGTGAGGAGGGCGAGCGATGCCGATCTGCCGCAGCTCGAACGCTTGTATAACGAGGCCGCTCTATCGCTCGACATCGCTACAGTGCGCGATACGGCAACCTGGCGCTACCTGCTTGGCGCAGGGCTAACGACAGAGACCGGTGGCGAGACACTGCTGGTGATCGCGGCGAACGGGCACGCGGTCGGCTATGTGCGGGTGATGGCGCATGGTTTTGGCGATGGCCTGATCTGCGGCGAAGCTTCGCTTATGCCTGCCGAGGCTGCGCTGGCGGTGCTGGCTTGGCTCTGCGATCTGGCTCGTGAGCGTGGCAAACTCTATCTACGGCTGAACCTGCCGCCTGGCCACGTGCTGAATATGCTTGCACTTCATCACGGCGCACACGACGGCGGCGGCTACGCCTGGCAGATCAAAGTGCCGGATGCAGCGGCGCTATTGCATAAACTCGCGCCGCTTTTCGCGCAACGGCTACAGGCGAGTGCGTTTGCTGGCTGGCAGGGCACACTTGCCGTCAATTTGTACCAGGAGACTCTGGCGCTGCATTTTGAAGCTGGCCTGCTGACGCAGCTTGAGGCGTTGCTGCCTGGCACCTGGGGCGATCTACGGCTACCGCCACAGCTGCTGGCACCGCTGGCACTAGGATGGCGCAGCCTGGCTGAGCTGAAATACGCGTTTCCCGATGTAAACGGCGCTGCTATGGCCTGGTCGCTGGCTAACGTGCTCTTCCCGCCACAGCGCGCTTTCCTGTATGGAATCTATTGATGGCCTGACCCCCTATATGGCAAAGACGCGCGAAAAGATCCTTGATGTGGCGCTGAGGCTGTTTAACCAGCATGGCACGGCGGCCGTTTCGACCAACCATATCGCTGAGGAGCTGGGCATTAGCCCTGGCAATTTGTATTATCACTTTCGCAACAAAGAAGAGATCATTCGTGCGCTGTTCGAGCGCCAGTTTGCTGCTTCTGACGCATTGTTTGTGCTGCCCGCCGATAGAATGCCGACGATCGACGATCTGCTCTACCTGGTGCAGCAAAACTATGCGCTGCTGGCGGAATACCGCTTCATCTATCGCGAGTTGATAGCATTGCTACGCCGCGACGACGCGCTGCGCGCGCGTTGGCAAGACGTGCGCGCACGCGGTTTTGCCGGTTTCAACGAGTTGATGCGAGGTTTTACGCAGGCCGGAATTTTGCACGTGCCCGATGACGACGCTGAGATCACGCGGCTCGCTGAGGTGTGCTGGCTTGTCACCGAGTTCTGGCCGCCAAGTGTCGAAGTCAGCGGCGTGGAGCTCGATGCTGAACGCCTGCAGCACGGTGGCGAGCTGATGCTGTTGATTTTGCGGCCGTATCTGGTCGCTTAGACGTGGTTCGCCAGTACGTGACGGTTCTGGCGCACGCCAGGTTTAGGAACGGGGTGGTGCTAGTCAGTGGTGGCGGTGCAGCCGCCACCACTGACTAGCACCACCGACTTTTTTGCAACCTTGTCTTAGAACCGAGAACTAAGAACTGAGAGCTAAGGCGATTTGCACGCTGGCTCTCTTTTTTATGCTTGACATTTTAGAGTAAATACTCTATACTCCATACTAGAGTATTTACTCTAGTATGGAGATGAACGATGGACCAGGAACTTCACGTCGTCTACGGCAGTGGGCCGGTCGGTACCGCAGTGGTGGAAGAGCTGATACGGCGGGGCAAGCGGGTGCGGGTAGCGACAGCGAGCGGCCAGCGCAAACATCTGCCCGTGGCGGTAGACGTAGTGCAGGCCGATGCGACAAGTGCTGCTGATGCGCGCCGCGTGACGAGGGGCGCGACCCAACGTGTACAACGCGACGAACCCGCGCGACTATCAGCGCTGGCCAGCGCAATTCCCGCCCTTGCAGCGCGGTGTGCTAGCGGGTGCAGCGGCCAACGGCGCACGTTTGATCGTGATGGAAAACCTGTATATGTACGGGCCGCACATGGTGCGTCGATGCACGAAGACATGCCGATGCGCGGCGTAGGCCTGCGCAGCACGACGCGGCGCGCGATGACGGAGGAGCTATTTGCAGCGCACCGTAGTGGTAATGTGCGCGCCGTCAGCGTGCGCGCCTCCGACCTGTTCGGGCCGCACGTCACCGAGTCGCTGGTCGGTGAGCGTCTCTTTGCCCCGCTACTGGCGGGAAAATCGGTGCCGCTACTGGCGAGGCTCGATGTGCGGCATAGCGTGAGCTTCATCGCCGATGTGGGCCGCGCGCTTGTCGAGGTGGGTGCCGACGATAACGCCTATGGGCGGGCCTGGCACGCGCCGAACGCGCCAGCGGTGACGCTGCGTGAATTTATCGCGCTTGTAGCTGAAGAGGCACAGCTTACGCCGCAGGTTTCGGCGCTGCCGCGCCCGGCGGTGCGCGCACTGCTACCGATACTTGCGCTCTTCACGCCGCAGCTGCGTGGGCTGGAGGAGAACATCTACATCGCCTACGAGTCCTATATCGTCGATCATAGCCGTTATACACAGCACTTCGGCGACCATGCTACACCGTTGCGTGAGGCCATCCGCACGACGATTGCCTGGTATCGGGGGCAGAATTCAGAATTCAGGACTCAGGACTCAGAAGGACAGATGGCGTGAAGCGTGATTCGCACCGCTTCGCTGCAAACAGGGCTCACAGCTCACACACAAGGAACATCGTGAAACATTCAAAACCGGTTGGCGGACGATTCTGGTTAGGCTGGGGCATCGCATTTCTGGGGTTTCCGCTGGCGGGGCTAGCGGGGCAGGCGCTGACAGATGGCGTGACGACGCCATTGGCAGGGGCGATCGCGGGCGCGGCGGCA
>JAAUTF010000681.1 GCA_012031775.1 Candidatus Altimarinota bacterium
GCAGGATGCGTATCGAAATTGAACCAGTCGATCCAGGGCGAGGCAGCGCCGTTCTCCAGCACATTCGTTAAACTGAAAGAAGCCGCGGCTCGCGTGGTTAAATACACCATCCAGCACCAGCCGAATGCGCGCCGCTTGCACTCGGCGAGCAGCGCGTCGAACGCCGCATCGCCGCCGAGCAACGGATCGACGCGATAATAATCGTGGGTGTGGTAACGATGGTTCGCAGCCGACTGGAAAATCGGACAAAATAGATCGCCGTTACCCCAAGCGCCTGAATATGATCTAGCTGCTCGATGACGCCGATCAGATCACCGCCTTTGTAACCATATGTTGTCGGCTCGCTGTCCCATGCCTCCAGGTTGTTCGGTTTTACCAGTGTCTTGCTTTTGGCAAACCGATCCGGAAATATCTGATAAAACACCGCGTGCTTAACCCACTCCGGTGTGATAATCTCGTCCATATGCCCCCCACAACACGCGCAAGGGCGCAGCATGCTGCGCCCTCTTCCCTGCCCCTCAGCAGCATCCGCTTTGTATGAGCGCAGCATACTGCGCCCTCTTCCCTGCGCCGAATCCTGACTCCTCGCCTACCCTTTCAGCGCACCTTTCGTCAGACCTTCAACCAAGAAGCGCTGGGCGAGGAAGAAGATGATCATAATCGGAATTGAGCCCAGCACCGCAGCTGCGCAGAACTGTGTCCAGTTCGTGCTATAAGCCGTCGAGAAGAGCCGCACTCCCACGCCCAACGGGTAGAGTTTTGTATCCGACAAAAACACTGTCGTCACGATATACTCGTTATACACACCGATAAAGGCGAAAATCCACTGCGCCACCAGCATCGGCTGCAACAGCGGGAACAGAATACGCCAGAAGGTCTGCCAGTTCGAAGCTCCATCGATCGACGCCGCCTCGTCAAGTTCCTTCGGGATGCTGTCCATAAAGTTCTTCATCAGCCAGACCGCCAGCGCACTCCCGCCGAAGCCAAACAGCAGAATCAGGCCAAGATGCGTGTTAAGCAGGCCAAGAAACTGAAAGCCACGGAAAATAGCGACCATCGAACCCACAGTCGGCAACATCTGGATGATCAGCAGCAGCAAAATGCCGTAACGCCGCCCGGCGAACTTTAGTCGCGAGAAAGCGTAGCCAGCGAATGTCGCCAGCAGCACCGAGATCGTCGCGCTGAAAACACCGAGAATCAAGCTGTTACGCACCCAGAGCGGGAACTGCCCAGCCAACAAACGCGCATAATTATCCAGCGTCAGCTGCTGTGGGATCAGCGTCGGGCTGAATAAGCTGTTGCCTCCGCCCTTAAACGAGTACATCAACACATACAGGCTGGGGAACAAAGAGATCAAACAGATGACGATCAGCAGAATGCGCGTCGCCCAGAGGCCGATCGCTTGTTGCAAGCGATACGAGCCGATAAACGAGCCAGCCGCTGAGGGCCGCGAGCTTGCCGAGCCAACTTTAGTTGCCATCAGTCTGTCTCCTTGAACGCACCGGTCACTATCGAGTTGATGATCGTCATCGCCGCCAGAATGAAGAAAATAATGATGCTATACGCCGCATTGAGACCGTAGAGCCGCAGCTGGAAGATCAGCTTATAAGCATAGGTCGCTAGCGTATCGGTTGCACCAAAGTTCGCCCCGGGGTACGCGATCGGGTTGCCGTTGGTAAGCAACACGATCACACCCGCGTTACCGAATTGAAAGGCGAGCTGTGTGATAATCAGCGGCGTGATCGCCGCCAGCATAAATGGGAAGGTGATAGCCTGAAAGCGCTGCCACGCATTCGCCCCATCCATGTCCGTCGCCTCGTAAAGATCAGCCGGGATAGCCTGCAGCGCCGCTAGGCACACTGTCATAAAGAAGGGGTAGCTCAGCCAGAGATTCAGAATCAGCAGCGCGGCCCGCGCCGGGCCGATCTGGTTGAGCCAGTTAATGCTGTCAATACCAAACCAACTCAGGATAAGGTTAATCGGCCCCTGAATATTGTACAGACCTGCCCAGATCTGCACCGTCAGAATGAAGGGCAGCGCCCAGGGGATAATCAGCAGCGTACGATAGATATTACGCTCCGCCAGCTTTGGGTTGTTGAGCAGCATTGCCAAGCCCATGCCGACGCCGATGTTCAGCGCAGTGGAGCCGATCATCCACGTTATCGTCCACCCAAGCACCGGAAAGAACGCACTGCCGGTAGAGAAGATGTCGATATAATTCTGCAGACCGATCAGCTCGAACTCGATAAAATTGAAGAGGCTGTAATTCGTGAACGAAATATACAGTGTATAGAGGAAGGGCAGGATAATAAAGAGCAGTGTCGAGATCAGCACCGGCCCCAGATACAGATACGCCGACCAGTTGGTCTTCTGACTCTGCGGTGTGCCAGCGGGAGGGACAGCAACTTTCACGGCCATAACAGATCTCCCTGTAGAAATGGGCGCGGCCTCGTCACCGCGCCATCACCGTGTTACCCTACTGGGCCTAGTTCGTCTGCTCGATCGCCGTCTGGATCTGCGTCACCGCATTATCGAGCAACACCTTGACCTGATCGTCCGGCGCGTTGGCCGGCACGATGGCGTCCATCGCATCGCCCCACGGTTTCCACACATTGCTCATCGCAGGAATGTTCGGCATCGGCACGCCATCGTCGGCCTGCGACTTCCAGATCGCGATGTTACCGCTCGCCTGAACGGTCGCATCGTCTACCGCGCTCTGGCGTACTGGCACACGCTGGTACGATTTAAACAGCTCAACCACACTCGAGGTGCAGCTCGCAAAGCTGATAAAGTCGAGCGCTGCCTCTTTGTTCTCGCTGAACGCGTTAGCACCAAAGGTCTGTACGCCTAGGAAGGGGCGCATCGGCTCGCCGTTCGGCAGCGCGGGCAGCTTGGCAACCCCGTAGTTGATCCCAGCGCTCTTCAACGGTGTCTCACGCCACGGGCCGTTGATCGTCATCGCGATCTGGCCCGCCTCCATCATGCCTTCCTGCACCGCATGCATGTTCGCCCGGTCGATCGCTACCTCAGGCAGCTGCGGCGCGCCGGTATTGTACATATCGCGCAAGAACTTCGCCGCTTCAACACTGCCTTCGTTGTTCAGGCCGATGTCGGTTGTGTCGAAAGCGCCGTTCTCGTATTTGAAGATGTAGCCGCCCAGGCCCATAAAGATGGCACCCGTGTGGTACTGCTCTAACAACGGGAAGCCGAAGCCATAAACATCGCCCTGCGTCTGCTCGCCCGCCACCGCCACCAGTTCATCCCAGGTCGTCGGCGGCTCCGGCACCAGATCTTTGTTGTAGATCAGTGCAACCGACTCAACAAAAACCGGCATCGCATACAGCTTGCCGTCGATACGCGCCGCATCCAACGACGCCGGAATGATGTCATCGGTGTCTTTCAGCAGTGTGTTCGGGATCTCAAGCGCGATCTGCTGAATGGCGAACTCGCCGATCCAGTCGTGTGCGATCGGTCCGAAAACATCCGGGCCTTCGCCGGCGGGGCCGCGATCG
>JAAUTF010000682.1 GCA_012031775.1 Candidatus Altimarinota bacterium
GGCCATCACCACCATAGGCGCTTTGTCATCGACCCCCAGCCCGACAACACCTCTTTGCACTCCCCGACATCGTCTCGCCTCCAGAGAACTCAATTCAGCGCCGGGCCGGCGCACACACCCGCAAATCGTATCGATCAAAAGAACTTGCGCGCCATCTCCGAATATTGCGGCGGCACGGAGGCGATATCCTCGCCCCCCACGTTGCGCAGCCCAGAGCAACCAAGCGCCACGCCGCGCCCGGTGACGAGTTGCGCGCGCAGCTCACTCCAGCCGGTTCCCAAGCGGTTTACGCCTTTGTCAAAGGCCATGTAAGCGGTTTCCCAGGCCTCGCTTTGCTCGCGCGTGGTGCGCGCGCCCAGGCTTGGCGTAACGCATACATGCCTTCATAGAGTAAGCCCAACGGGTATTTGTCCCCGTCGCGGCCCTCGTCGGCGGTGCAAAAGCGCGCGCCGCCGAAGCCGAGGGGCCGACGCGCTGATGCTGCTGCCGCCGTTTTTTCTTGGCCCCGCTGAGACCGCGATTTTAGCGCATCTTAAACACGTAATCGGCAGCGTGCAGATCCCGGTGATCGTGCAGTACGCCCAGCGCAGACCGGAGTGCGCATCGCGCCCGAGGTGTTTCTAGAGCTGCGCGAGGCACTGCCCAACGCCGACTTTATTAAGGTCGAAACCCAGCCGCCCGGTCGTTATGTGCAGCAGTTGGTCGAGCGCTCGCAGGGGCACCTTAAAACACTCGTCGGCTACGCTGGCGTGCAGATGCCGGATGTGCTGGCGCGCGGGGCAAGCGGAATCCAGCCCGGCTGCTCGTTCACCGAGATCTACCTTGAGCTGTGGCAACGCTGGCAGCACGACAAACGCGGTTTTGCAGCGCTGCATAATCAGCTGCTGCCCTATATTAGCTACTGGATGCAAGGCGTGGAGCTGATCGTGCAGGCCGAGAAAGTGATCTTGCAGCGGCGTGGCATCATCGCCAGCGACTATTGCCGCAGCCCGGCGTATACGCTCGATACGGCAGAGCTGTCGCAAATCGAACGATTTTTGCAGGAGTTTAAGGCCTACCTCTAATATCGTGTCAGACAGGAAGCAGTAAAGCTGCTTCCTGTCTGACACCAAAGTTCTTATGAAAATCACCGACATCAGCACTTACATCGTCGGCAACGCCTGGAAGAACTGGGTTTTTACGCGTGTCGATACCGATGCCGGCATTCACGGCATCGGCGAGGCGACACTGAACGGCTTTGCGCGCACCGTCGAGACCGCGATCGGCGAACTGAAGCAGTTTGTTATCGGCAAAGATCCCTTCGATGTGGAACAGCATAGCCTGCGCCTGTTTCGCGAAGTCTACTCCGATGGCGGGCAGATCCAGGGCGCGGCGCTCGCCGGTATCGAGTTTGCTTGCTGGGACATTATGGGCAAGGCCCTGGGCCAGCCAGTTTACAAATTATTGGGCGGGCGCTGCCATCAGCGGCTGCGGGTGTATGCAAACGGCTGGTACCGCGGCCCGCGCGAGCCGCGCAGCTTCTACGAGAAGGCGCAAGATGTGGTAGCGCGCGGCTACACCGCGCTGAAGTTCGACCCCTTTGGCGCAACCTGGCGCGCCACCGACCGAGGCGATTTTGCGCTGGCGATCGAGATCATCGCCGCTGTGCGCGAGGCCGTTGGCCCAATGTCGATATTTTGGTTGAGGGCCACAATCGCTTCAGCCCGCATACCGCGCTGCAGTTCGCCGACGCTATGGCTAGCTACCAGCCGACATGGTTCGAAACGCCCGTGCCGCCGCAGCGCATCAGCCAGATGGTGGAAGTGGCGAAGCGCAGCCCGGTGCCGGTTGCTTGTGGCGAAGACTACTATTCGGCACAGCAATTCGCCGAGCTGCTCAGCCACGACGCCGTGCATATCATTCAGCTCGAGCCGCAATATCTCGGTATGACCGTGTCGAAACAGGTTTGCGGCATGGTCAACGCGCACAACGGTGTGACGGCACCACATAGCGCGCAGGGGCCGCTTTGCTCGCTCGTCTGCGCACACTTGAACACGGCCACGCCGAACTTCTTCATCCACGAGATCTTCGACGACTTCAACGACGATTGGAGCCGCAACATTCTGACCAAGCCGATAAACGTGGAAAACGGCTATATCGAGCTGAGCGATGAATATCCCGGCTGGGGAGCGGACTTGAACTACGATGAGATCGCCAAACATCCGTATAACCCGAACAACTACCTGCCGCTCTTCCGCGCCGGATGGGAGCGCCGCGTGGCAGTAACGGAGTGACGTTTTTAATGCTATGGCGCTTACGATCGATCTTGCACACAGGCGCGCGCTAGTCACTGGGGTGAGTAGTGGCATCGGCGCAGGCATTGCACGTGCGTTAGCTCAGGCCGGCTGCGCCGTGGCCGGCTGCGGCCTTGATGCGCTGGAAGCCAGCGGCGCACAAGCGTTTCTAAGCGAGATCCATGGCCTCGGTCGGCATGCTGTGTATTGTCAGGCCGATCTGAGCGCAGCGCAAGCGGCGCGCGCAGTAGCCGCCTGGGCCGCCGAGCAACTTGGCGGGCTCGACATTGTTGTCTCTAACGCCGGACGCAACGTATTTCGTGGTGTCGAAGCCTGCGACGACATAAGCTGGCAGGAGAACCTCGATCTAAATCTCGCGGCGCACTGGCGGGGTGGCACAGGCGGCGCAGCCCTTCTTGGCACAGGGTACGCAGCCGGTGGTCGTGGTAATCGCTTCGAACCACGCCTATGCGACGATGCCCAACAGCTTCCCCTACAATGTGGCGAAGGCCGGGCTGGTCGCGCTGGTGCAATCACTGGCGATCGAATGGGGGCCGACGATCCGCGCGGTCGGCGTTGCACCTGGCTTTATCAATACACCGCTGGCCGAGCTGTGGTTCAACGCGTTCCCCAACCCGCAAGAAAAATATGCCCAGATCGCCGCTTTGCACCCGGTCGGTCGGCTCGGCAGTGTGGAAGAGATCGGTGCTTTGTGCGCTTTCCTCTGTAGCCCCTCGCCGGCTTCATCTCCGGATCCACCGTACTGGCCGACGGTGGCCGCAGCGCCTTGATGCAAGATGGTTGAAGGCTGCTGAAATGCCCTACTATGGTCATTTTCTCCGCTTGACAGGCTCAGAGCGCCCCTCTATAATCATCTCTATCAGACCTGTATGATGTAAATAGCGCTAGAAAATAGTACCGGTATTATGGCCGAGCGCACCAATAATCTGGCGAGCGCTTTGCGCGAGAGATCGCGCAGGGTGTATATGGTAGCGGTGTAGCGCTGCCCTCCGAACGCGAGCTGTCGCTTGCGCGCGGGCTCTCGCGCACCACCGTGCGCCGTGCCATCCAGCAACTCATCGACGAGGGCATTGTCTACCGTATGCCGGGGCTGGGTACCTACGTCGGGCCAGCACCGCGTTTTATCACCGAACTGCCGGAGCAGCACGCGACAATCGGGCTGATCTTGCATCGCTGGCCAATCCCTACTTCGGTGAACTAGCGGCAGCGATCGAGCGC
>JAAUTF010000683.1 GCA_012031775.1 Candidatus Altimarinota bacterium
GACCTTGAACACGGCTGGTGAGCATGCCATCACGGTGCGCGATGGCACGCGGTGGGCGAGTTCCACGTCGGTGCGTGTGCACGCGGTGCGCCTCGTGATCGTCGCGAGTCCATCAACCGTGTTCGCGGGCGAGGCGGGCACGACCGTCACGGTCGAAGCGCGCGACGAGACCGATCAGCTGGTGGCAGGCTATCGCGGTACAGTTATCTTTACCAGCACCAGCACGATCCAGGGCCTCCCGCAAGGCGGGCTGGGCGGTAGCACCTACACCTTCACCGCTGCTGACGCGGGTCGCCATGGGTGGACGGGTGTGACGCTGGATACGGCCGGCAGCCACACCATCGGCGTGTCGGACGGCACGCGCCAGGCAACCAGCGCGCCGGTCACGGTTGGTACGGTGACGCTGGCGGTCACGGTGAGCCAGGTGTCCGGCTTTGTGTGCGATCCGCGCGTCACGGTGACCGTGACGGCGCGCGACGACCAGGGGCAGCTGGTGCCCGGCTACCGGGGGCGTGTGACCTTCACCAGCTCCAGTGCCTTCGACCACCTGCCAAAAGGCGGACTCGGTGGCGATCCCTATACCTTCACCGCCAGCGACGCGGGCAGCAAGACCTGGTCGACAGCCCTGTTCTTCACCGCCGGTGCGCACACGCTCAGCGTCAGCGATGGCACACGCACGGCCACCTCGGCACCTTTCACCCTGGCTGAGGTCGTCCTCGCCGCTCAGATCAGCGGCGAACCGGGCATCTTCAAGACCCCCACGCTGACCCTAACCGTCGAGGCGCGCGATAGCGCCGGGCAGCTCGTGCCAAGCTATGCCTGCCCGATCGACCTGACCCCCAGCGCGCCGGTGCATAACCTGCCGCAGTCGACCTTTCAGGCCACGCCGGACTATACCTTTACGCCGACTGATGGCGGGCGCAAGGTGTTTCCAGATTTCGCCTTTCTGGCGACCGGACCACAGCAGGTCATGGTGCAGGATCGCGGCAACCCCGCGCGCCAGGCCACGACGCCATCCCTGACCGTCAGTATGCCCGGCGACCCCACGCCGATCCCGGCCAGCGCGCCACCCGTCGCCCAGACCGTCAGTGTGCCAGCCGAGCGCCCGAACGCCCAGGCACTGCCCTACGGCTGGTTCGAGCCGTTCACCGCGCTGGGCTTCGATGTCGGGCTGAATGGCTGGCAGGGCTACCCACCGCAGGAGGTCGTTGCCAGCCCTGGAGCCTACCCGATCGTCAGCGGCGTGGCCCAGCGCTCCGCCACCTCGCCCTGGTGGTCGACGTTCTACCCCTGCCCGGCGGTGGGCTGGGAGAACCCGATCACCAATCAGCGCGAAAGTGGCGGCGCGACGGGCTATCTGGTCTATCAGGATGTCACCTTCACCAAGGTCAGTGTCTACGGCTGCGGCCGCTGGAGTGACCAGTTCAACAACGGTGCGCCCGCAACCTTCGGCCCCTGGTTCCCCGAAGACCAGGACGCGTTCGAGGAGGGGCTGGCACCGGCGGGCACGCAGGGGATCCACGCCAGCGTGCAGGCGGCGGGCAATACCATTGGCAATTTGCAGGTCAATGTCACGCCCATCAGCGCCAACGTCTGTAGTGTGCCGCACGAGGGCAGTACGCAGGGCAACCCCGTCGATGTGCGCAGCGGTGCCAAGGTGCAAACGGAGCACGATCTTGGCGTGGCCACCGGCTGCGAGGAGGTGGCGCTGAGCTTTGTCCGCACCTACCGCAGCGACCGGCCGGAGGGCGGGGCGCTCGGCAGCGGCTGGGTGCATAGCTTCGAGCAGCGGATCGTCCGCAGCAACAACACGGTGCTGGTGCAGATGCCGCGCGGTGAGTACCTGCTGTTCCAGGATGTCGGCAGCAGCGTGTACGCCACCTGGCCGGGCAGCCAGCACACGCTGATCGAGCGCGCCGATGGCGGCTACGCCCTGATCTGGACGAGCCAGCGCGTCGATATCTTCGACGCCGCCGGGCGGCTGATCGCCATCCAGGATCCCAACGGCAATATGCTCTGGTTGACCTACGAGACCTACGACCAGACCACCGTCGACGCCGGGCGCTACCAGGGCACGCGCCTGGCGCGTGTCGACGCCCCCGGCGGGCGCTATCTCTGGTTCGGCTACGACTATTATCTCCCGCAGCGTCTGGTGTTGGTGGGCGACCACAGCGGGCGCACGGTGCGCTTCGGCTACGATATGCTCACCCACGAGCGCCCGGGTCGGCTGACCCAGGTGACCGATCCGCTCGGCCATACCGCCACCTACGCCTACGATGGATGGCTGTTGCAAGCGAAAACGAACGCGCGCGGCGAGGTGGAGTTCCGCAACACCTTCGACGCGGGCGGGCGGGTCGTCCAGCAGGTCAACAGCCGCGGCCAGACGCTCACGTTCGCCTATAGCACCGTGCCCGACAGCGACGGCCTCCTCGCTGGTACCGGCCTGGCCCCACGCGTGCTCAAGCGCATCGTCACCGACCAGACCGGCGCGCAGATCAGCTATCTCTTCGGTCCGGACGGCTTGCTGCGGCAGATGACCGATCCGGCGGGCGCGACGACGACCTATCGCGGGTACACGGCGACCCGCAAACCGACGGAAATCGAAGACGGACTCGGGCGCATCACCCGGTTCAGCTACGATAGTCGGGGCATGCCGACGACGATCACCAACGCGCTCAACCAGACGACGCAGGTGGCCTACGATAGCTGGAGCCGCGTCACCCAGCAGACCGACGCGCTCAACCGCCGCAGCACCTTCGTCTACACGGGGGCCAATCTTACACGGGTGATCGACGCGCTCGGCCAGACGGTGGTGCTGACCTACACCGACCAGGCGGGCTGGCGCAGCAAGCTGAGCACCGTCGCCGATCAGGAGGGCCGCACCACGCAGTTGCGCTACGACGTAGCCGGGGATCTGACGGAGATCGTCGATGCGCTCAACCAGGTCACCACGATCGGCTACGATAGCCTGGGGCGACCGACCGACCTCGTCGATGCGAAGCGCCAGCGCACGACGATCCAGTATGATGCCCGTGACCAGATCCGCCAGATCACCGATGCGCTGGGCGGCACCGTCCGCGTCGACTACGACCCGGCCGGCAATCCGGTGCGGATCACGACCCGCTCAGCGCGACGACGATCCTGACCTACAGCCTGGGCTTGCCGGGCGCAGCCCATCGCCATGCGCCGACGCGCGTGGTGCCGTGACCACGATCGCCTATGGGCCGCAGGGCCGCCCGATCACGGTGACCGATGCGCTCAACCAGCCGACGGTGTACCGCTACGATCTGGCCGGGCGCGTCACCGCCATCACCGACCCCCTGGGCCACACCACGCATATGGGCTACGATGTGCTGGGCAACACGGTGGTGCTGACCGACGCCAACGGCCACGCGACAACGGCGCGCTACGATGCGCTCAATCGGCTCGACCAGGTCGCAAACGCTCTCGGCCAGCGCCTCCAGTATGGCTACGACGCGTCGGCAACGTCCATCGTGCTCACCGACACCCT
>JAAUTF010000684.1 GCA_012031775.1 Candidatus Altimarinota bacterium
TAGGCTGCGTCCGCAGCCGCTGGCGTGGGCGGCGTGCCCAGGTGATGAAACACTGCCTCGGCCACCGGCACGCCGCCAACCAGGTGCTCGGCGACGATCCGTGCGAGCAGGGCCGCATCTACATGGTGATACCAGACGCCATCAGGGTAGACAGCCACGATTGGGCCGCCGGTGCAGACGCCCAGGCAATCGCTGAGCGTACACTTCACCCGCTCAGGGTTGCGCAGCTTGGAAAGGCCGTTGGCCTGGGCCAGTTGCTGAAAGTGCTGCTGAAGCCGGGCGGCCGCCTCGGGTGGCGCACAGTCGCCGTGCTCGCAGATCAGCAGGTGGCGGCTGTAGGGACGCATCTTTGGGGCCTCGTGCGTTTCGCTCATCGGGGAACTCCTTTCACGCGCCGCGACGGCGCATTAGCCAGAGGAAGAAGGGTGCGCCCAGCAGTGCGGTGATGATCCCAAGGGGCAGCTCCTGGGGCGCAAAGACCAGGCGCGCCAGCACATCGACCCAGATCAGGAAGATCGCCCCAGCAAGGGCCGCCACCGGCAGCAGTCGCCGGTGATCGGTGCCCACCAGCATCCGCACGATATGCGGCAGCATCAGGCCTACAAAGCCGATCCCGCCGCTCACCGCAACCAGCGTGCCGGTGAGCAGCGCGCTGAGGATGAAGCCCATCCGGCGGAAGCCCGGCACATCGACGCCAAGAGCGACCGCCACCTCCTCGCCGAGGCTCAGGGCGTTCAGCGCACCGGAGTGAGCGCTGAGATAGAGCGCGCCCAGCGCGAGGCCAGCGCCGGCAGACCAGGTACGTCCAGCGTGCCCGCCGAGCCGCCGACATCCAGAGAGCACCCCGCGCACTGCTCGCCGTCATCGGCCCGGAAGATCAACAGGTTGGTGACGGCGCTGCACACATAGGCCACGGCCACCCCGGCCAGGATCAGCCGCCCGGTAGACAGCCGCCCACCCTGCCGCGCGATAGTGTAGACGCTCACGAAGGCCGTCAGGGCACCAAAAAATGCGGCGGTGGCCAGCGAGAAGGGGCCGAACCAGCCGATGCCGACCAGCAGCACCGCCACAGCACCGAGCGATGCGCCCGACGACACACCGAGCAGGTAGGGATCGGCCAGCGGGTTGCGCACCAGGGCCTGCATCGTTGCCCCGACTAGCGCCAGCCCCGCGCCGACTACCCCGCCCAGTAGCACCCGCGGGAAGCGAATTTCCCACACAATGTCGGCCTGGTAGGGCTCCCAGGTGGCGGTGATCAGCTCCGGTGCCAGCTGATGCAAAGCCACCCGCCAGATCAGGGCGGGCGCAAGTGGCACCGGGCCGAGCATTACCGCAGGGTGATCGAGGCCAGTAAGGCGAGCGCAAGGGCTGCGAGAAGCGCGCCGAAGTGGCTCTTCGCGACGACGAACCTGCCCACGCTGCCGGTTGACAGAGTTGCCATACTCATGGAAAGCGCTCGGGGTAGAGTGTGCGCGCCAGTAGCTCCACGGCATCGGCCAGGCGTGGGCCGGGGCGCGAGATGATGTCGGCGTCTAACGCATATACCCGCCCGTTACGCACGGCGTTCAGCTCGCCCCAGCCTGGCCGCTCGGCGATCGCCGTCGGCGACATAGCCGTGCTTTGGTCGGTAGGGCCGAGGATCACGTCGGGGTTGCGTTCCGCCACCAGCTCGGCGCTCACCTGGGGTAATCTTCGCTCGCGTCGGCGAAGATATTGGTGCCACCGGCGAGCACAATCAGCTGCCCGATAAAGGTGTCTGGCCCGCTGCTCATCAGCGGGTCGTTGAACACCTGCCAGAAGATCGTCGGGCGCTCGGCGGCGGGGATGGTGGCTACGATTGCGGTCACTGTTGCCACACGAGTGCGCATATCGGCCACCACCGCTGCGGCACTTTGGTCGTGGCCGGTGATAGCACCGATCTGGCGTATACTGCCGTAGACAGCTTCAAGACTGTCGGGGGCGAGCACTAGCACAGGTATGCCCAGGGCTTCAAGGGCTTCGACCACAGGTTGTTGGCTGGCCGTGCCGGCGATTACTAGGTCGGGCTGGAGGCCAACGATCGCTTCAACACTGATCGTGCGCGCCGAAAAGCCGCCCACCTTGGGCAAGCGCGCGGCCTCGGACGGGAAGGTGCAGAACTCGGTAACACCCACCACCTGCGCGTCGGCACCGATGGCGAACAGGATCTCGGTAACGGAAGGGGCCAGCGAGACGATTCGTTGCGGGGTGCCACTAAGGGTCACGCTGCGACCAAGGTCGTCGCTGATGGTAGTAGCGGCCGCGCCGGGGGCCGTCGATGGTGCCGAGGGAACGGTGGTTGGAGCAGAGACGGTGAGCGTCGGCGCACTGCGCACCTCATCGGTTGCGGCGCGGGCAGCAGCGGGCGTAGTCGGATTCTGAGCGCTGGGTGTCACGCCACAGGCGCTCAGGAGCAGGGTGAACAGTACGATCAGCGGTAGCAAGCGGTGTACGCAGGTCATAGGACGCTCCTCCAGATGGCACATAAAAACCCCGGCCTTCAAATGAAGACCGGGGCGACAGATCGATGCGAGCAAGCCATCACGCAGGGGCGATCAGGGGAAACGCAACATGTCCGTCCTCCTTGGCTCGAGAAGGGGTGAACAACACATGTCGCGGCAGGCATCCTGGCTTCCGGGGCAATTACGCCACCGGTTACAGTTGCGGCACAGCGCTGGACTTACACCAGCTTCCACCTTTACGCCCTAGCATCCGGGCTAGCGGGTCACCGCGACGATATATATTTTGGTAGGTACGAATACTTCTGTAGTATAACACCCGTTTGCTGAACTGTCACGGGCGTGCAGCACGGCGCGGTTACGCGTTTGAGAAGTGCAGATCACAGGATAGTGCGGAATACGTATTAAGTAATGTAGAGCAACATGGCATTATCACCTTCAGCAGCCTGCGCGAAGAACTGGACTAGTGCTTCATAATTCGGTTTAAGATACGCTAATTCATCATCACGGTGTCTGTTGTCCCACACAGATGGGTAGATTTGGGCAGCAGCAAGCTCGCCAAGGTTGAATCGTTGCTCAAGTGTAGCAAAAGGAAGATTTGTTAATGCAGCGGCTGTGTCACGTACTTCTTCTGGCAAAAGAAAGCGGGCTGGGCCATAGCCTACGTCTATGTCGCCGAGTGGTGAACCGCCTAATACGGCATTACGTAGAGGTAGCACTCCTTCCCAAGCATCGCCAGTAAGCAAGAAATGTATTGTATGCCACGTCTTGTCGATGTCGAGGGTGCGATCGCTCAACGACTCGTTAGCAGCATCACCATACAAAAATTGTACAACCAGGCCTGGATTTTGGCGCAGCAGCGCCAACTCATGAGGCGTGACCTGACGATACTTTCCAATCATAGACATACCACTATCCTCGTTTCTGTTGGAACAGGTTGTGTTTGGGGCGGTGTCGTCGTGCGCGCCGACACCGCGCACGACGATCCAAGCTTCTTCGCAAACCGCCTAGGATTACTGTATAAGCCTGGCGG
>JAAUTF010000039.1 GCA_012031775.1 Candidatus Altimarinota bacterium
ATTTGTACTGCAAATCCATGGTACGTTGCGTGTCAAGACACGATCTGCACTTACCTACCGAATTGCCCACCACAGTGGCAAACGGTGACAATCCATCATCTGCTGACCCATACTTCAGGGATTGCGAACTATACCGACTTCGCTATCTTCGCTCAGATCGAGACGAGCAACCTCAGCACCGATGAGATCATCGGGCTGTTTCGCGATATGCCCTTGAATTTTCCGCCAGGAAGCGCGTTTTCCTATGGCAACTCGGGCTATGTTTTGCTCGGCAAGATCGTTGAACAAGTATCTGGCCAGAGCTACGCCGATTTTGTCCAGAACCGCATATTTACCCCGCTCGGTATGGCCGATAGCGGTTACGACATCGGCGATATGAGCGCATTAAATGGGACGCGCGGCTACGCTGGGATTGGCGTACCAGCGCTAGCCCTCAATACGTCGACGCTGCACGCTGCTGGCGCATTGTATGCCAGCGCAGAAGATCTCTACCGCTGGGACCAGGCGCTTTATAGCGATATCCTGCTGCCCGCAACAGCACGCGCACGATTTTTCTCGCCGGCGCTGAGCGATTATGCCTATGGTTGGAAAGTCGTCGGACGGCAAGGCGGGCGCTTCATCTATCACCCTGGTAATATTAGCGGCGCGTCGACCTTCATCGCTCGCTACCCCGATCAACAACTCACCGTCATTGTGCTTTCGAATATCGAATGGGTGAATGCCGAAGGCATTGCTAACCATCTGGCACAAGTGGTACTCGGTAATTAAACTGGTGGACGCAGGCGGCGAGGGATGGGTATGCGCTATCTCTATACTGCCATATGCGTTTTCACTTTACGCACCAACATTTCGTAATCTATCGGCTTGGCAAGGTAATCCTGGCAGCCAGCTTTTTGAGCGCGTTTTAGCTCGTCGCTCGTGACATGGCCGGTGACCGCGATCACCGGGATGTGCGCCAGATCGGGTTTGGCTTTGATCTCCGCCGTGGCCGTCCATCCGTCCATAATTGGCATCGAAAGATCCATCAGAACAAGATCAAAGGTCTGTTTGTCGACGAGATCTAGCGCCACCCGCCCATTATCGGCGCAGACAACGCGGTAGCCGTTGATCTTCAGCATCTCGGCGATGATATTGCGATTGTCGAAGTTATCATCAACGACAAGGATGGTTTTCATAGTCTTCCTGCTTCTAGTTGTAAGCCATTAGTAGACGACGTGGTTAGTTCGGCCAGCGGCGGAAGATAGAGCGTTAATGGTGCGTGCATTGTCTGGGCCGTAAGTGCTGCAACGTGGCGAGGCAAGACTACGGTAAACGTTGAGCCCGCGCCGACAGCACTTGTCACACTAATATCGCCACCCATGACCCGACAGAGCTGGCGGCTGAGCGCCAACCCAAGGCCAGTACCCTCGAAGCGCCGGGTGACAGAAGAATCGACCTGGGTGAAAGGTGTGAAGAGACGATCCAGCTTTTCGGCGGGGATGCCGATGCCGGTGTCGATTACTTCAAAAAGAATATACTCGCTGTCGGCGCTAGTCCAGACGCGCAGTGTTATCCTCCCCTCACGAGTGAATTTTGCTGCGTTCGAGAGCAGATTGAAGAGGATCTGACGTACCTTGGTCTGATCTGCCTGCATACTGCCGATATCAGGTGGGCAGAGAATAGTCAGGCGATTCTGGTTGCGGGCAACTAAAGGCACGATAATGCCGTCGACTTCATCGATCAGGGTGCTGATAGAAAATTCGACGATGTCGAGATCGATCTTGCCCTGCTCGATCTTAGAAAAATCGAGCACATTGTTGATAATGGTTGTAAGATGGCGACCAGCAGCGAGGATACGATCAAGCTGTGGAATAACCTCATCGTTGCCGCGCGCTGCTGCGTTAAGACGCAGCAGCTGGGCATAACCTAATACCGCGTTCATCGGCGTGCGCAGCTCGTGGCTCATCGTTGCCAAAAACATACTTTTGGCCTGGCTTGCCGCTTCGGCTGCCGCCTGAGCACGGAGCGCTTCTTCCTCGGCCTGGCGCTGGCGCACAAGATCCGCCATAAGTTGCTGCTGGCGGCGCAGGCTATCTTCAAGCTCCAGGTTACGTTGCTGCAAGGTCGAACGCTGCTCGCGTAAACTGTCGACCATACGGTTAAAATTACCGGCGAGCGTGCCAACTTCGTCGTGGGTGTCATCGGTGACACTGCGCCCGAGATTGCCGTTCGCCACTTCTACCGTTGCGAAGGTGAGGCGACCAAGACGGTTGGCAATTCGGCCCGAGAGGATAAAGCCGATGCCGGCGGAGATAATAAGGGCCAGCACGGTATCAGCCGTGATGACATAACGCGAAGTCTGATAAGCATTCTCTACGACCGCAAAGGCCGCATCGGCCTGACGCTCGCTCTCTTGGGCAAGCTGAGCTGCGGCAAGGTTAAGCCGATTGTAGAGCGGATTCATGCGGCTAAAGGTCGGTTGGATGTTGCCAGAGTTACTGCTATCAGTCAGCCTGGCCGCAGGGATAAACTGGTTCCAGTTTGCATCAACGAGAGCCGCCCAAGCAGTGCTTACATTCTCAAGGCGCGCGCGTTCCTCATCGCTGTCCACGAGCGGCTGATAACGACTGAGCAAGGAGGCCATCGACGCTTCAATATCGCTCATCAGGCCTTCGGTACGAGCACGGTCGAATTCGTTGCGCGCGATTACCAGATATTCGATCTGCTTGACCCGATAATCGTTGATGAGGAGCTGGATTTGTGAGTTGGCGTTGAGCGAAGGGATGGTGCGCTCTTGCACGAAAATCGCTTTTTCGTTCATACGCCCCATCTGAAAAACGGCGAAAGTGCCGAGCGCCAACATTAGGAGGAGGTCGACACCAAGCGCAGCAAGGAGCTTGGCCCGTATCGAAAAGCGCATCGCTTAATCTCCCTCGATCTCTAGCAGCTTTTCGATCGAAGACCGACCTGAGTGCCGCTTGTAAATACAGTGCCCGTTGTTGTTCGCTCGACACGGCGTAGCGCAAGATTATACACACGCTCGGGCAGCGGGATGTAACGCGCCGCTACCACAAGGTCGGTGGCGTTGCGTAGATACTCATCGACGAAAGCGCGCACTTCTTGTCGTGCGATGGCAGCTGTGCTTACATAGATGAACATCGGACGCGCGAGCGGTTGGTAGCTTCCATCGGCGATAGAACCAGGGGCGGGTGTGATGCAGCCAGCACCACCATCCACCGCGACGACCCGCAGCTGGTCGCCATACTCAACATAATAGGCGTAGCCAAAAAAGGCCAGGCCGTTTGGATTGTCGCTGACATCTTGAGCGATCAGGTAATCGTCTTCACTGGCAATGTAATCCATCCGAGAGACGCCCTCTTCGCCGAGAATAGCGGACGTAAAATAATCATAGGTGCCCGAGTCGCCACCGGCACCATAGAGTTCAAGCGGACGGTCGGGCCAGTCGGAGCGTAGCTGATTCCAGCGCAGCAGCGATCCCTCTGCGGCAGGCTCCCACATACGGCGCAACTCGTCGACGGTGAGACACTGAGCCCAGTCGTTGCTGGGATGCACAACGACAGAGAGGCCGTCGAAGGCGACCGGCAGTTCGATGAACTCGATACCGTTGGCGGCGCAAGCGGCAATCTCTTCAGCGTTGATCGGGCGCGAGGCATCGGAAATATCGGTCTCACCGGCACAGAACTTTTCGAAACCGCCGCCCGTGCCGCTAACACCGAGCTGAATTTGCACATCGGGGGCGAGCTCTTTAAACCGTAGTGCGGCCTGCTCGGAGATCGGGAAGACTGTACTAGAGCCGTCGATGACGATAGTGCCACGGAGCCCAGCGTAGGGTGGGCGCTCCGGAAGTGTAGTGGGGCTTACCTGCAAGGGAGCGGGAAGCGATGACGGGGACGGGACAAGGCCAGCGCTGGAACTCGGTGGGGCCTGGGCGCAGGCGGTAAGCACAAGGCACAACATTGCCAATACGAATGTAGAACTGAGAGCTGCCAAGATGCCACCAGTATATGGTGTTGCTGATCGCGTTACCCTATTCTAAAGTCTTCCCTTTAAGCGCTTGTTAAATCGCAGTAAAAGATTCGACATTTATCGGCCTTGTTAACGATCTGCAATCTGAGCATTGCATCGCTGGCACCTGTGATGCTGAATCCGTGATGCTGATTTAATCAAAATTTCATAATCCTTTAACAGAGACACACAAAAGATAGCAGGCCGTACCCGGAGATCGTGCGTAGACCGAGCGGTAATCTCGTGGTCGTTGAGCAAGATTGGCAGTGGGGGCGCTAGCTGGGCGACCTGACGCTGAGCTTTAGGGATGGCCAGGTGATCGATGTGGTCGGTACCCCCACCGAGGTTGCGGGCGAGATCGGTGCCGATTCGAGTTTCGAGGCGCGTATCGCAGTGCTGAGGGGCCAATCGACACACCAACACAGATGGTGGTCGGCGAGACGCCAGTTGAGCTAACCGGTGCACGGGCCAATGTGCGCACCAAAGAGACGAACTTGGGCAACCTGATCGCCGAGGCCCTGCTGAATAAACTTGCGCCAGATAATGCGCCGATCGCGATCACGAACGGCGGCGGCATCCGCGCGCGCATCGATGGACTCTCCTGGCGCGCTTCGCTGTTGACAAGCACAAAGCAAGGGGCTACACTACAGCGAGGCCAGAAAGAACTTACACCTCTACGTCAGGGATAGCGCACTGTTGGGCAACAAGCAGCCTGTAGCGTCGGCGAAGCGCGCCCCGAACGGCGCATAGTTGGAGGATAGGCCGTGACCGATCTCGTAGGTAGGACGATCGGTGATTATCGCATTGAAGCGTTTCTCGGCGATGGCAGTATCGATCAGCAGTTTGATGCACGCCATATTCGCCTTGATCGCCCGGTGCTGCTGCGTTTGCTCGATCAGCGGTTTGGCACTGGCCCAGATTTCAGCGCGCGTTTCTTGAACGAACTGCGTGCGGTGGCGGCGTTACGGGCTCCACATATCGTCGATATTTATGATTTTGGCGAACAGGACGGTCGCTGCTTTATTGCACAGGAGCGTGCGACTTCGACACTGCGTGAATTGCTGCAGCAGCAGGCGCAGGCACGCGATCCGCTGGCTATGCTCGATCTAGTCGGGCTGATCCGCCATGCTGCGGATGGCTTGGCTGCCGCCCACGCGCGCGGCGTTGTGCATGGGGCGATCAAGCCGGTCAGCCTCTACCTGCAGCGCGACGCCACTCCTACTCTTAAGGTAGGCGATTTTGGCATTGCGCGCCTTGCCGCAAGCTTCGCCGCTGTTGATGCATGTTGTCCTGCCCGCATATATGTCGCCGGAGCAAGCCTTGAGCGAGCCGATCGACGCGAGCAGTGACATATATTCGCTCGGCGCAGTACTTTATGAAGTCTGTACCGGCTATGTGCCCTTCGACGTGCGCAGCTTCGACGAGGCGCGGGCGCGCCATATGAACAGCTTGCCCACACCGCCACGTCTGGTACGCCCACAGCTGCCGTCCGATCTCGAAGCGGTGATTATGCGCTGCCTGGCACGCACTGCGGCAGAGCGCTTTGCTTCTATGGCCGAACTCTCTAGTGCGCTGCAGCAAGTGGTGCGCGATAATTCGCCAGCACAAACTCAGGTGCTCGTGGTCTGGCCACGCAGCAACATCCGCTGCCGAGTGTGCCTGAACAGGCAACGATCGTCGCACTGCCACCGGTCGGTGAGGCCGCGACGGTGCGCGCAGTTGCACCGGGCGGCGGGCCGCAACTGCGGGCGCTCGATGCGCGCGGCGGTGTGTTAGCCGTGCTCGACCTAAGCGGCAGCGGGTTGACGATCGGGCGCGGCCCGGCGAACGATCTTGTGCTCGACGATCCGGAGATCTCGCAACATCACGCTCGTGTCGACTGGAACGGCGTGCAGGCGCTCGTCACCGATCTTGGCTCGACAAACGGCACCATGATCGGCGCGACGCGTTTGACACCGCACAATTCACGCAGTTGGCGTGGTGTGGAGCCGTTACGTGTCGGCCCGTTCCGGCTACAGCTACAGCTGCCAAGTACGGGCAGTTTGCAGCAGAGCGATCCATTGCTTGCCGGGCTGCTCAACAATCAGGCGACGGTTCGGGTACAGGCAGGGGCTACACCAGTACCGGCAAGTACAGTGCCAGGCGGCAGCATAATCGTGCGGCTTGAACAAGAGCAGCTGATCATTACTCCTGGCGAGCCAGCAGTTGTGCGGGCACAGATCGTTAATCAGACCACAGTCGATGACTATGTAAGCATCTCGGTGGAAGGCGTGCCAGGTGCTTGGGTGCGCGGCCCCGAGCAGGCGCTGCGGCTGGCCCCCGGCGAGCAAACACTGACCACGCTCAGCATTCTGGCACCGCGCGAGGCCGAGAGCCTTGCTGGTGATTATGCGGTTACTGTGCGCGCACGCTCCGGTGTGAATATGGCGCTCTCGGGCATGACGCGCGGGCGCTGGACAGTACGCTCCTTTGCGGCGACGAGCTTGACCCTTACCCCACGCAAGGCCGCCGGTACACGTACCGCCAACTACCAGGTGCTGCTGCGCAACGATGGTAATGTGTCGAATAGCTATCAGATGACGGTTGAGGACGAGGACGGTGAGCAGGATTACTACCTTAGCCACGATCAAGTGGCACTAGAGCCGGGACAGGCCGCAAACCTGACCCTGACGGTAGACGCGCCGAGTCGTTGGGTTGGCAACGAAGATTTGCGCGAATTCACGGTGACGGCCAACGCACCTGGTGCCGCCACGCAAGCGACGGACGGCCAGTTTGTGCATCGTGCGCTCGTTGCACCATGGCTAGCGCTACTCAGCGGTGCGCTGCTCATCGCGCTTGGCTTTCTGGTAGGAAGTTGGCTCTGGAATCGTAATAACGCTGTCGTAGTTGTGCCGGGTAGCACACCAACACCGACCTTACCGATCGCAGTTGTGCCGAGTGAGACCGCGCTGCCGAGTGAGACGCCAACTACGCAGCCAGGTGCTCCGGTGATCAACAGCTTTATCGCCAACCCTCAAACAGTGGCAGCGGGTGGTACCGTGACCCTCAGTTGGGACGTAACTGGCGCATCACGCGTGGTGATCGAGCAGTTCGGCGATGTGCAGGCGAGCGGCAATCTGCAGCTGCGCGTCAATGAAACAACTGATTTTCGTTTGATTGCGTTTAGTGGGGCGCTTGAGTCATTCCGGATCGCACGAGTGGTTGTGCAAGCGCCGACCGTCGCTGTTACGATCACCCCCCTCCCGCCCACTGCGACGGTTCTGCCGCCAACGGCTACGCCAATTCCACCAACGGCCACCGCCATTCCGCCAAGTGCAACGGCGATTCCGCCGACATTCACTGCATTACCGCCAACAGTTACGCCCATTCCGCCGACACTTGACCTACAAGGCCTGGCGGGGCAGGCCACGTGGCGTACCGACGCAGGGCCACTGGCCTTTGGTAGCGAGCCGACTCAGGCAACGGGCGGTGCTTGGGTGATACCAAGTATCACTCTTGAGAACGGGACCGAATACCAGCAATTGTTGCACACCGTGCCGACGACGAATAGCAGCGGTTTGCTTGGACGTACGTCAGGTTTTGTAGAAGGGATCTATGTGCTGCCAGCGATCCAGCCCGGCCAGCACTTCCTCGCTGAGGTCGGCCTCGGCAACAGCCCCGATGTTGCGCCGGTCGAGATCCAGATCAGCTTTGATGATCAACTGGTGTTTAACCAGATCAAAGCAGTAGACCAGGAGTTGTTGGCGATAGATGTTGATTTGAGCCGTTTTGTTGGCCAGGAAGGCCGCTTGACTATTCGTGTAAATGCACAGTCGAGCAACGGGCGCTCACAGTTATTTTGGATCGACCCGCGTATCGGGCCGGTGTAGAAGCCACACACGGTTGACCCTGTATCAGCCTGCGGCAGCACTCTTGTTCTATGATAAAACACGGACACAGCACAGCGCTCGATCTCGTGATTATCATTGTGTCGTGGAACGTGCGTGAGTTGCTGCGGCGCTGTCTTGTGGCAGTAGAGCGCTCGTTGGCAGGCAGTGGTAGGCATTATGCGGTGATTGTGGTAGATAACGCTAGCCACGATGGCAGTGCCAGGATGCTGCGCGATGAATTTCCGCAGGTGGCATTGATCGAGTGTGGAAGCAATCTGGGCTTTGCTGGTGGTAACAATGTAGCATTACGGCAGGTGCTGGCCGGAAAACCTGCTGCGCCTTACTGCTTG
The DNA here is from genome assembly GCA_012031775.1 of Candidatus Altimarinota bacterium. Classification (GTDB taxonomy): domain Bacteria; phylum Chloroflexota; class Chloroflexia; order Chloroflexales; family Chloroflexaceae; genus JAAUTF01. The sequence continues at coordinate 8,225 of JAAUTF010000039.1, forward strand.
CTGCTCAACCCGGATACCGAGCCGCAAGGTGATGCCTTGGCACAGCTACTAGCAACGATGGAGGCACGCCCCGATCTTGTCGTCTGTGGGCCGCAGCTGCGTTATCCCGACGGTAGTGTCCAATCGTCGCGCCGTCGTATGCCGACGCGAGCGAGCTTCTTCTGGGAGAGTACGCCGCTTGAGCAGCTCTGGCCGCATAACCCTTGGGTGCGTGCCTATCGCTGCGAGGAACGACCTGACGATGCAATGCAGGAGGTCGGCTGGTTAGTGGGTGCCGCCCTGCTAGTACGTACTGCAGCGATCCAAAAAGCGGGGCTGCTCGACGAGCGCTTCTTTATGTATAGCGAAGAGCTTGAGTGGCAACACCGTTTGGGGCGCGTGGGAGCAGTTGTGTATGCACCTGTTGCGCGCATCGTTCATTATGAGGGTAAAAGCAGCGAGCAGGCAGTTGCAGCACGTTATATCAACTTTCAGCGCAGCAAGCTCCTGCTGGCACGTATGATGTATGGTTGGTATTTCGCCGCATTGCTGCGTGCTTTCTTACTCGTTATCTATCGTTATGAGATCGTGATTGAATCTGGCAAACTGCTGCTCGGCCACCGTCGCGCGCTGCGCCAGCAGCGCATCGGCGTTTACCAGATAGTCTTGCGGCAACTTCACGCTGATGCATTATTTTACACTTGGCGATAACTGGAGCGTACGCCCGCTCGAAGCCTTCAGCCAGGGCATTTACCCACGTGACTCTGCAGGATGGCTGCCCACTCGTGTCCCGTCACACTGGCAACAAAGCCCTGAACTCGAACGTCATGCGGGCAAGGTCGTCTATCGGTGTCTATTTACGCTTCCTACCGCAGATCTACCACCGCAGTCACGCTTCTGGCTGCGGGTTAATGGTGTGTTCTACTGGTCGCAGCCCTATTTTAATGGTGTCGACTTGGGGCGTCACGAGGGGTACTTTATTCCATATGAGCGTGAGGTCACAGGCTGGCTGCAACCGGAAAATTCATTGTTGATGGAAGTGGAGTGCTTTGATGAGCATACCAAATATACCAAGCGTATGCTTACCGGTGTGTTCTCCCACTGGGATGTGATCGACCCACTAGCAAACCCGGGCGGGATCTGGCTGCCGGTCGAGATCCAGCGTAGTGGGCCGGTACGCCTCCATGCCGCCCGCTGCCGTACCGAGGCGCTGAGCGAACGCTTTGCCCAGGTACGCTTCGACCTTGACCTCGATTCGCTGGTTGCGCGCACGGTGACGTTGCGCTGGACGTTTTCCCCACGCACTTTTGTCGGGCAGACGTATACGTTCGAACAGCAGCGGGAATTGCGCGCTGGCAGCCAGGAAGTAAGCGGCCTGCTTAAGCTACAGGCACCACAGCTCTGGTGGACACACGACTTAGGGACGCCAAACCTGTATACTGTACAGGTCGAGTTGCTACTCGACGACCAAGTAAGTGATAGACAAGAATTTGCCTTTGGTGTGCGGCGTTTTGAGCTACGCAACTGGATCCCGCATCTAAATGGCCAGCGCTTTCTCGTGAAAGGCAACAACTACCCGCCTGGCGATATGCGTATCGCCACAATGACACGTGAGCGCTACGATGTTGATCTGGGGCTGGCAAAAAATTGCCACATGAACCTGCTGCGTGTTCACGCACACGTTGATCACCCCGCGCTTTACGATGCCGCAGATGCTGCAGGAATCCTGCTTTGGCAAGATATGCCGTTGCAGTGGCTGTACCAGCCAGCGGTTTTACCTGAGGCGCGGCGGCAAGCACGCGAGATGGCGCGCCTGCTCGAGAACCATCCGAGTGTGGCTATCTACTGCATGCACAACGAGCCAGTCTTTCTCACCGATACAGCCGATGAAACCTGGTTTACCCGACTGCGCACTTCGTGGCACGGTTTCTTTTTAGTTGGAACCGCGATGTGATGGACAGTCAACTTAAGCAAGTAGTGGAGCGCGAAGATCCAACGCGACCGGTGGTGCGCTCGTCCGGCGAATTCGAAATGCCTTTTTTGCGTGAAGGAACTGACGCACATGCCTATTTCGGCTGGTATAAAACATACGGCCCCTTACGTGAGCTCGACAAAAACATTCAACGGTTTAATAACCATATGCGGTTTGTCACCGAATTTGGCGCGCAGAGCTTTCCAAACCTTACGAGCAGCCTGCGTTTTATGGATGCCGACGTGACGCAGCTCGATGTCGAGCATTTGGTACAGCGCCATGGCTTTCAGCCCGATATTCTGCAGAATTGGGTCGACTGGCGTGCAGCCACAGATCTTGATGCATTAATCGTACTGACGCAAACATACCAAAGCTTCATCAATCGGTTCTATATCGACCGCCTGCGTTATCACAAATATCGCCCTACCGGCGGCATTGTCCCGTTTATTTTTGTCGATCCACACCCAGCGATCAGTTGGAGTGTCATCGACTACTGGCGAGTACCAAAACAATCGTACTTTGCGCTGCGCCAGGCTTTTAGCCCACAATACGCTTTTACCATCTATCGCGCTGACCCGTTCCGCGTGGCTGAGCCGATTGAGTTGCCTATCTACGCGGTAAACGATGCGCAGGAGCCATGCTTAGGCCTGCACTTAGATGCACTGCTATACGATCCTCTCGGCAACGAGATCGGTGCAGTACAGCATCGGATCAGCCTCGCTGCTGACTGTGCAAGCCAGGAGATCGATCGGTTACGTCTTACGCCAGCCCATCCCGGCGACTACCGATTGCTTATCTGCCTACGTGGTGGTATTGAAGACATCAAAACGAATACACCCTACGAGTAGTAGCGTAAAGAGCCCGATTTGCACAAGCACAACTCTTGTGTTATACTCTCCGACGTTCGAGGGTTTCACTCTGCAAAGAGGTAAACCATACAACAAAAGAAGGAAACGCAGCCGATTTGCAAAACAAAGATAGCTGTGGTATACTTCACAAATATTGTTGATCTTGCTCATTATCGAGAAAATATCAACGAAGCACTTGAAAGCGATAGCACTCGCATTTGCAACATTTCTACATCTGTGCTACACTATCAAAGTGTTAAAGATCTCATTCCCCAAAGGAAGTAGATCAGTATCAACTAGGCAGTCGTAGGGCTGAAAATTTGCGAACCGCGTCGGAGTAATTCGGAGACGTCGCCAGGTAAGAGGGTTTAACCCACTACCTGGTTTTTTATCGCCCAAGACACCTCAATGCACCTGAACAACTGAATCGTGATGATGTACGTGTGGTTTAAACGGTGTGTGCGTTACCAATAGGTAGCGTATATCACCACTAACGCAGAGTTTGATCCTGGCTCAGGACGAACGCTGGCGACGTGCCTAATGCATGCAAGTCGCACGGGGGCTTCGGCCCGCCGTGGCGCACGGCTGAGGAACACGTGGGTGATCTACCCCGGCGTGGGGGGATACCTCGGCGAAAGCCGGGACAATCCCGCATACGATCCGATCTCATCGGATGAAAGCGGTAACGCGCGCCGGGCGGAGCCTGCGGCCCATCAGGTAGTTGGCGGGGTAACGGCCCACCAAGCCGGTGACGGGTCCCTGGTCTGAGAGGACGACCAGGCAGACTGGGACTGAGACACGGCCCAGACTCCTACGGGAGGCAGCAGCAAGGAATTTTCCCCAATGGGCGCAAGCCTGAGGGAGCAACGCCGCGTGGAGGACGACGGCCTTCGGGTTGTAAACTCCTTTTGGGTGGGACGATGATGACGGTACCACCCGAATCAGCCCCGGCTAACTCCGTGCCAGCAGCCGCGGTAAGACGGAGGGGGCAAGCGTTGTCCGGACTCACTGGGCGTAAAGCGTCCGCAGGCGGCGCGGTGCGTCGGTGCTGAAAGCGCCGGGCTTAACCCGGCGAGGCGTGCCGATACGACCGCGCTCGAGGCAGGCAGAGGGTGGCGGAATTCCGGGTGTAGTGGTGAAATGCGTAGAGATCCGGAGGAACGCCGGTGGCGCAAGCGGCCACCTGGGCCTGACCTGACGCTCAGGGACGACAGCGTGGGGAGCGAACCGGATTAGATACCCGGGTAGTCCACGCCGTAAACGATGCCGGCTCGGTGCGTGGGGGTGTTACAGCCCCTGCGGGCCTTAGCTCACGCGGTAAGCCGGCCGCCTGGGGACTACGAGCGCAAGCTTAAAACTCAAAGGAATTGACGGGGGCCCGCACAAGCAGCGGAGCGTGTGGTTTAATTCGACGCAACGCGCAGAACCTTACCCAGGTTTGACATGCCACTGCACGACGGTGAAAGCCGTTTCCTTCGAGGGTGTGGCACCGGTGCTGCATGGTTGTCGTCAGCTCGTGTCGTGAGATGTTGGGTTAAGTCCCGCAACGAGCGCAACCCTTGCCGTCAGTTACACGTGTCTGACGGGACTGCCCGCTTGATGGCGGGAGGAAGGCGGGGATGACGTCAAATCCGCATGGCCCATACGCCTGGGGCGACACACACGCTACAATGGTCGGCGCAGCGCGCGGCGACGGGGCAACCCGGAGCAAATCGTGAATGCCGGTCTCAGTGCAGATCGGGGGCTGCAACTCGCCCCCGTGAAGACGGAGTTGCTAGTAACCGCGTATCAGCCATGGCGCGGTGAATGCGTTCCCGGGCCTTGTACACACCGCCCGTCACGTCATGGGAGTGGTCAATGCTTGAAGTCCGCCGGCTAACGGGCAACCGAGGCAGCGGCCGAGGGCAGGGATCGCGACTGGGACGAAGTCGTAACAAGGTAGCCGTAGCGGAAGCTGCGGCTGGATCACCTCCTTTCTAGGGTTTTCGGCCCCACCGCCGGTCTGGCACACGTGAGTGGATAGGGGCAGAGCGCGCCGCAAGCATTAGTGCTTGCGGCGCGCTTTTTTTATTGCCTTTGCAGCTATAATAGATGCGTCGATCGCTTAGCCAGAAGGAGTTCACGTCGTGCAGCACGATCTCTTCGCTCAAGTCGATGCCTATATCGAAGCCCTTTTTGTTCCACAGGATGCTGTGTTTGAACGTGCATTACAGCGGGCCGAGGCGGCGGCTTTACCACAGATACAGGTTTCGGCTGCTCAAGGCAAACTGCTACACATGTTAGCACTGCTGTGCGGCGCACGCGCTATACTCGAAGTTGGCACCCTTGGTGGCTACAGCACGATCTGGTTGGCTCGCGCCCTGCCACCCGATGGGTCGCTGATATCGCTGGAGCTCGAACCGCACCACGCACAGGTGGCTGCCGCCAATATCGCCGATGCCGGGTTCGTAGATTATGTCGATATTCGTGTTGGTGCCGCTCTCGCAACGTTGCAATCTATGCGCGCGGCTAATGCCGGGCCGTTCGACTTGATCTTTATCGATGCAGATAAATCGAGTTATGTCGACTACCTCTACGCAGCACTGGATCTTTCACGCCCTGGCACGCTGATAATTGCTGATAATGTTGTGCGAAAAGGTGAGGTGGTAAACGATACAAGCCAGGACGAAGCAGTTCGGGCTGTACAACATTTCAATCAGGAACTGGCCGAGCTTCAGCGTAATGGTCGGGTTACATGCACGGTACTGCAAACGATCGGTGCTAAAGGGCACGATGGTATGGCCCTCGCGGTGGTGCGCGCCTGAGGCCGCCTGCGGCAGGGCGTTGCGTTTAGAGCAAACGCTCGACAATAACAACGTCGCGCCACACCCCGTCGAGGCGGGCGTGTTTTTCGTAGATGCCGACCTCGCGGAAGCCAACTCGCTTGAGCATAGTTCGGCTGGCTTCATTCTCGACAAAAACGCGTGAGACGAGCTTCCAGAAGCCCGCCTGCTCGGCAGCAGCGATCAGCGCCGCCATAATCAACCGGCCGACGCCGCACCCGCGTGCCGCACGCGCAACATAGACCGAAAATTCAGCAACACCGGCATAACAATCGCGGGCGCGGTACAACGAGGTCGACGCGAAGGCCAGAATTGTGCCACTGTTATCGTATGCAACAACAACAGGGTAATGGCCAGCGAACCATTGCACGATATCCGCTGTGCTACGCTCTCGTGTCTCGAAGGTGGCGATACGGTCGGCAATTCCCTGATTATAGATAGCAGCAATGGCCTCGGCGTCGTCGGGGGTTGCAGGGCGTGTGTGCAGAGCTACTGGCGTTTTCATGCATTAACGTCAACGACAATGCGGCCACGGATCTGGCCTTCTGTGATCTGTTCGGCATATGATGGCACCGCCGCAAGTGCTATTACCTCGGTCATCTTCTCGATAGCGCTCAACGAAAGCTCGCGCGCTAAACGTTCCCAGGCAGCATGCCGCAGGGCCGCTTCGACCAGCACCGACTCGACGCCGACAAGGCGTACCCCACGCAAGATGAAGGGAAAGACGCTGGCGGTGAATTCGGCACCGCCTGCATTGCCGCAAGCTGCAACGGCGCTATGGTAGGCCATACTGCGAAGAAGCCCGGCTAAGGTTGCTCCGCCAACGGTATCGACAGCCCCAGCCCAGCGCTCGCGCTCTAGCGGCCTACCCGGCTGCGTAAACAGCGCGCGATCGACGATCTCGTGCGCCCCCAACTCGCGCAAATAGCCTGCCTCGTGCAGGCGACCAGTGGAGGCAATAACACGGTAGCCTGCCCGCGCCAGTAAGGCTACCGCGACACTGCCAACGCCACCCGCTGCACCTGTAACGACGACTTCGCGTTCACTCGGCTGCAGGCCTTGTGCTTCAAGCGCCAGCACACAGAGCGCAGCCGTGAAGCCGGCCGTGCCGATGGCCATGCTCTGGCGTAGATCAAGGCCCTCGGGCAATGGCACGAGCCAGGCGGCGGGAACTCGATTGAGCTGACTAAAGCCGCCCCAATGTTTTTCGCCGACTCCCCACCCCGTCAATACTACCCGATCACCAGCTTTGTACTGCGGCGAGGCCGACTCGATCACTGTGCCGGCGAAATCGATGCCGGGTGCCATAAACGGCTGGCGCAGAATTTTCCCTTTGCCAGTAACGGCCAAGCCATCTTTGTAATTGAGCGAAGAATAGGCGACTTGAACCAGAACTTCGTCGGTAGGGAGAATATCGCTGCTCAACTCGCGGATACGCACATCCTGCCCGCCGTCGTCTTGTTCGACAACGAGGGCGCTGAAGGTTTGTGACGACATCGTCGGTTCCTTTCGCTGTGGTTTGCGCGATTATAGTGTGTGGCATAGTATTGTGCAAGCGGGGCGTGGAACCAGGGAGCCAGGGAACCAGGGGACATAGATATCCGCGATCTGCGATCTGCGATTTGCAATCTGCAATTTGGCACCAAGGAGCAACTGATGATCGTGATGATCGACCATGTGGTGGTGCTAGTAGACGATGTAGGGCGGGCGGCGAGCGCTTATCGGGCACTAGGCTTTACAGTGCTGATTGGCGGTGAGCACGCGGATGGTTCGACGCATAATGCGTTAGTGAGCTTTGCCGACGGCTCGTACCTGGAGTTGCTGGCGTTTCAGCGTGAGGCAGCGGAACATCGCTGGTGGCACCACCGCACTGCTGGCGAAGGCCTGATCGATTTTGCACTCCTGCCAAGCGACACTGACGCCGATGTAGCTGCCGCACGTGCGCGCGGCCTGGCGCTGAACGGCCCTTTTGACGGCGGTAGATTGCGACCCGATGGTGCGCGTTTACAGTGGAAGACAGCACTGGCGACGACCGAGGATCTGCCCTTTCTCTGTGGCGATGTGACGCCGCGCGTGTTGCGGGTAGCGGGTGGCGCTGCAACAACGCATCAGAACGGTGTGCGCGGCATTCGCGAGGTTGTGGTTGCTGTCGCCGATGTAGCAGCAAGTAGCGAGCGCTATACGCAATTGCTTGGCACTGCCGCCGAGGCCGATGGCAGCTTTGCGCTCGGCAGCGGGCGTATCCGTTTGTTTGGGCCAGCGCATAATGCTGCCGCTGAGCGCCTGGCACGGCGCGGTGAGGGAGTTCTGGCGCTTGCTTTCGACGCGCCGGACGGTGCCATATTTCCAGCAGCACAGAGCCACGGCGCAGAGTTACGCTAGGGTTGCGCAGGTACCAGGTGGCACTACGCTTTTGTCGCGCTCCGGGCGCAGCAGGCTGCGCCCTTATGTGGGAGGGGTAATGATAGCCCAAGTTGATGAGTTGCTGCGGCTAATTGTCAAGCTACAGGCGGATATTCGCGACACCGTAGTTGCCGCTTGCGAGCAGAGCGCGATTGAAGATCTTTCAGGTGTGGCCGAGGATGAGCAGGCGGGTGATACGATTTACACCGTTGACCGGGTGAGCGAAGCGGTGCTGGTGGCTTTTTTTCGTGAACACGTCGCGCCGCGCTGGCCGCTTTGTGCTCGTTGCCGAGGGCGTCCACGATGGCACGCTGGTTTTTGCCCGAATGCAGCAGCGC
>JAAUTF010000040.1 GCA_012031775.1 Candidatus Altimarinota bacterium
AGCATACCTGAGAGCCGGTAGGGTGTCAATCCAGGAGGCAGGATTCAGAATTCAGAATTCAGGAGTCAGAAGCTTACACCGCTACATTTCCAAAGGCTATAACGCAAGTTGTCGTGCTTCACGACGCTCAGCATTCTGGTTCCTGCTCACCGACCGCGACCTCTGGCTGCGGTTGCAGCTTTACTCAGCGGAACGCTAGTAGCGCTTCCGCATGTAAGGAGACTTATACTGTACATACAGCCTCGACTTCTGAATTCTGACTCCTCGCTTCTGTATTCTCGATCTAACACTCCTCTAACGCTGTGCTAGTGTCCAATTAGTAAAAGCGGAGTACACTGACTACAGCAATCTGATAAGGAGGTTTTGCGATTATGGCAAAGATCGTTGGTATCGATCTCGGTACAACTAATTCCTGTGTCGCGGTGATGGAAGCTGGCGACGCGGTCGTCATTCCGAATGCAGAAGGCAACCGCACGACGCCGTCGGTGATCGCCTTTGCCAAGAACGGCGAGCGCCTCGTCGGCCAGACGGCCAAGCGCCAGGCGACCATCAACCCTGAAAATACATTGTATTCGGTGAAGCGCTTCATCGGTCGTGACTTCGACGATACGGCGACCGAGCGTGAAATCGTGCCTTTTGTGGTTTCTAAGGGTGGTCGCGGCGATGTGCGCATCTCTGTCCCGCAGACGGGCAAAGACTACGCGCCTCAGGAGATCAGCGCGATGGTCTTGCAGAAGCTGAAGGCCGATGCTGAAGCATATCTGGGCGAGCCAGTGACTCAGGCGGTGATCACTGTGCCGGCCTATTTTAACGATAGCCAGCGCCAGGCCACCAAGGACGCCGGCAAGATCGCGGGTCTTGAGGTGCTGCGTATCATCAACGAGCCGACGGCTGCCGCGCTCGCTTATGGCCTCGATAAGAAGAAGGATGAGACGATTCTGGTCTTCGACCTCGGCGGCGGCACCTTCGATGTGTCGGTGCTTGAAGTCGGTGACGGTGTGGTCGAGGTGCGCGCCACCAATGGCGATACTCATCTTGGCGGTGACGATTACGACGCCGCGATTGTGGACTGGATCGTCGAGGAGTTCAAGAAAGATCAGGGCATCGACCTGAGCAAGGATCGTCAGGCGGTGCAGCGCCTTAAGGAGGCCGCCGAGAAAGCCAAGATGGAGCTGTCGAGCGTGATGGAGACGGAGATCAATCTGCCCTTATCACCGCCGACTCCAGCGGCCCTAAGCATTTGGCGATGAAGCTCAGCCGCTCGCGCTTCGAGCAGCTTACGAGCTCGCTTACTGAGCGCCTGCGCGGCCCGGTCACCCAGGCCCTGCGCGATGCCGACCTGAAGCCAAATCAGATCGATGAAGTCGTACTAGTCGGTGGCTCGACGCGTATGCCGGTGGTGCAGGAACTGGTGCGCAAGATGATCGGCAAGGAGCCGAACAAGAGCGTCAACCCCGATGAGGTCGTCGCGGTTGGCGCGGCCATCCAGGCCGGTGTGCTCGGCGGCGATGTGAAGGGTGTGGTACTGCTGGATGTCACACCGCTCTCGTTGGGCGTCGAGACGCTCGGTGGCGTGATGACACGTCTGATCGAGCGTAATACTACCATTCCGACGCAGAAGAGCGAGATCTTCTCGACAGCTGCCGACGGCCAGACCGCAGTGGATATTCATATTCTGCAGGGCGAGCGCGAGATGGCCGGCGACAATATGACGCTCGGGCGCTTCCGCCTTGAAGGCATCCCAGCGGCACCGCGCGGCATCCCGCAGGTCGAGGTCACCTTCGACATCGACGCAAACGGCATCTTGAACGTGAGCGCGAAAGACAAGGCGACCAACAAGGAGCAGCGCATCACGATCACCGCCAGCACCAACCTGAATAAGGATGAGGTCGATCGGATGGTGCGTGACGCCGAGGCGCACGCTGCCGAAGACAAGGCGCGCCGCGAGATGGTCGAGATCAAGAACCAGGCCGACAGCCTCGCCTACCAGAGCGAAAAGACACTCGGCGAGCTTGGTGACAAGATCGACAGCATCGAGCGCAGCCGCATCGAGGGCTTGATCAAGGATCTGCGCGACGCAGTCTCGCAGGAGAACCGCGAGCAGATCGAGCGCCTGACCAACGAGTTGCAGCAGGCGATGTTCCAGATTTCGCAGAACGCCTACGCCAACCAGCCGCAAGACGGTCAACCGCAGGGCAAGAAGGACGATGGCGTGGTCGAGGGCGAGTATACCGTCGAGTAGAAAACAACAAAAACGGGCCGCAGGCAGTGCCTGCGGCCCGTTTTTGTTGTTTCTACTGGTTGCTTATAAATGGAAGCCACAATACCGGCCTGGGATACTGGCTGACGGCTGCAAAACCATCCGCCAGTACAATGTGCCCGGCCTCGCGCGGGTGAAAATCGAAGTTGCGCTCCAGATTTGGAAAATCGCTGAAATTATAAGGAAAGCGCACAAAAGTCAACTCGGCCTGCCTGCCGTCAAACGCGGTGAACGCGTCGAAGACCGGGATGCCGCGTGCCGCAGCAACCTCGGCGACCATCGCGTTAAACCTCGGCACATCGCGATCGGTAACGATCGGCTCCTGGCCGGGCGGCAGCGTGATGAAAGGCGGGTTGTTGGTGATCGTCAACTCCGGGTAGGGGTTGTAGAAATTGGTGATCAGCAGATCGCCGCGCCGCTCGCCGTTAACCGTCAGCGCTGCGATCAGTTCGTCGAGGATCGTTTCGAGGTTCGCACGGTAGAGCACGAGCGTCGCTGTCACCGTGTTGTCGCTCTCGCCGAGCAACACATCGACTACATCGTTGCCGCCGATATCTAGTGTCACGGGGCTGACGACACGGCCCGCCGCGCGCTCAGACGCGATAAAGGCCACGGCAGTATCAAGCTGCCCGCCATCGGCGAGCATACTCGTCGTCGTCTCGCCGGTCACACCGAGGTTGGTGTACGAGATCGGCTGTGTGGCGCGCAGCTGTGCGTAGAAATAATTGGGGTAGCCGGGCTTGCCATCTGCGTTCGCCTCGACCTCGTAGCCCACCGCGAGCGAGTCGCCAAGTGCCAGGTAGACATCGCCAGGGCCTACGGGCACATACACGGGATCATCAGCACGAACTGGAACCACCAACAGAGCGAGTAAGACCAGCAACGGGGCTAGCCAGCGCAGTCGGCGCATAGGAACTCCTAGGGCTGCGGCGCAGATTGCGCCAAGCGGAGCAGAAAATCTGCTGGCGAAAGCACTTCAATTGGCGAGCCTACGAAATCGCTCCCATTTCGCGAGACAATGACATCTAGGTTTGAGGTAAGAGCTGCGAACGATTGCACGGCATCTTCAAAATCCGTGATTGAGCTTTTCTGCGCCGCTTCGATTACCGAAGCGTCGACAGATGCTATGTTCAAAATCGTCAGAATATCAGCAACATGCTGGCGTGCAGCTATCGTACCCACTTGGCGCCGACCTATGTACCAGATCGTAGTAATAGATATAGCGGAAACAAAACCGCTACAGCGTTGTTATGCACATGCCATCCAGATTGCCTGAGCGTCTGTTACAAAGGGCTGGCGAGCTAGCAAAACATCAAGAATGACATTCGTATCAAGAAGCGCACGTATCATGTGTGTTTTTCCATTGCTGCCTCATAACGCATTTGCGCAATGTCTTCGTCAGAAAACGCTTGTTTTGCGGGATTGAAAGCGCCTAAAAGACGAGCTACTATAGCCTCTCCACCTTCAGTTTCATCAGGGTTAGCTTGCGGAAGGCTGGCACGAATGGAACTACTTAACGCTTCCATCAACAATAGCTGCTCCCGAGTTGTTAATCGTGGAATCTCGATAAGTATTTCTTGCAGAGTCATAATAAGCCCTTTAACTACAGTCGCTTAATCACTGCGCTATTGAAGATCGCAGTGTAGCTCCACAGCAGATCATCCTCAAAAAAGAGAATGGTGCAGTATTCATCGCCATAAGCACCCGCACTGTACGGCATCCAGGCGACGTGCAGTGTGCCACTTATTGTAGCGCGCAACCGCAAACTTTGCTCTGTTTCGGCCAGGTCGCTGCATATAACAAAAAGCTCGTGCCAGCGCCCTGGTTCTTGAGCCAGCACACGCTGAACAACATAAAGATACTGCCGTTCGCTGAGTAGATCCGCGCAGAACGCGGCAAGCTCTTCTTGAATGTCCATCAACGAGCCTCCGCGGAAGCAACCTCACCACGAGCAGCAGGCCGTGCTGCGGAGGAATGGCGTTGCAGAAAGCTAAGCAGCCGTTCGTTGAACACGCTAGGGTTATCCATGTTCGCGCAATGCCCAGCGTTGGGAATGACCGCTAGCACGCTGCCCGGCTCCCGTTGATGCCAGCTCTCGGCCACGGGGCGGAGCAAGCGATGCTCGTGCTCCCCAATAACGATCTGGAGCGGGACAGACGACGGTTGGAACAGGGGCCGTATCAGGGCATCATTCCCGGCAAGGCTGCGAAACGAGCGGCGGGTGAAGCCTTGCGCACTGCGCAGAAAGAGCGCTCGTGCGTGCGGCTGGTACGTCGCCTGCCGGGCAACGACACCCCTAAAGCGGGGCATCGAGAAGAGTATTAGTGGTATAAGCTGCAGGAGCGCGACGCCTTGCGCCCGCTGGATGGCAGCGCTCGTACCGAAGATCGGATAGCCGCCCACCACCGTCAGGCTGCTCACGCTGGCAGAGATGCGGGCGGCGATATCCTGCGCTACTAATGCGCCAAGCGAAACGCCGACAAGGTGGGCGTGCTCATAGCCTTCCTGAGCCAAAAGTTCGGCGACCAAGTCGGCCGTGTCGACGATGCGGGTTGTAGAATCAGGGCGCTGCACCAATCCGTGGCCGGGCATATCGATCGCAGCAACCCTGTAGTGGGCGGCGAGCGCGTCGAACTGGAGCGCGAAACAGCTGTGGTCGCCGAACGGCCGGGTGATCGAGCACCACTAGCCCTGCTCCCGCCTGGCCGACCACATGGTAAGGCAAGCTGTGGCCTCGCTTCTGTACGAAGGCGAGCCTGGAGGATTCAGAATGAGTCAAGGCCGTCTCCCTTTTAAGTCGTCAAGCAGCCGCCGATACCAGGCGATGCTGAAGGCGTAGTAGTCCTTGCCGTAGCGCAGGGTGAGCTGCTGGAAGACGGCGAGATCCTGGTGCGCGGCTGGTAGAGGCACATCCGTATTTTGCTGCTCAAGAAGCGTCAACGTCGCAGCCAGCGTCTCCAACGAGGCTAGGTGCTGCTCGACCGCAGCAATACGCGCTTGTGGCGGCAGGTAGCCGAAGAAGAAAAGCCGTGCCAACGCGGGTTCACGCACCTTCTCGCCCGGGATCGGCGAGGCAAGCCAGGCGCGAAACGCCTCCTGGCCCGCTGCCGTGATCGCGAACACCTTCTTGTTGCGACCGCGCTCGACTGTCTCCCACAGCACTACCCACTGCTTCGCCTCTAGCTTGCCGAGCGCACTGCTGATACTGCCAAAGCTCGCGCTGTAGAATAACGTGATATTCGTCTTGAGAACCTTGTTCAACTCGTACAAGGTGCGCTCACGGGCCATGAGCAGGCCGAGGATAATGAATTCCATGATGTAGAGTAAAGCTAAACAGCTTGTGAAAAAGGCGGTGGTGCGGCACGCGGCGCAGTCGCGTGCCGCACCACCGCCTTGCTACAAACTCTTTAGAGTGGCTATAGCAATCCTAAACAGCCTGTGGAGAAGCTGGTAATGCGAGTGTGTGGCTATGCCGCGCGCATCACCTCCTTACTACAACCTATTTAGATTTACAACATACACCTTCTAGATATATACCTTATAGTAGCATTAGCGTTTAATCCTGTCAATCAGAGTTTATCGCCATCTCCGTGTCTCCCCATCTCCGTGTCTCCCCATCTCGTGTCTCGTGTCTCCTGTCTCCCCCATCTCCTGTCTCGTGTCTCCCCGTCACCTCGTCAAAGGTCTAGCTTTGCAATGCCAAAAACACTCCCTTGGAATGATTCCACCTTGCTATGATCGCAGTACACTATAAAGATGATGCGAACCTTTCGCGGCCCACCGCCGCCCCCGCCAGATGAACGCCCGAAAAGTTGGGCCGAACGCCGCGCCGAGTATCAGGCGGCGTTTCGGAATGTGCCACGCGCTTTTTCGCTGGTTTGGCAGGCTGATCGCGCCTCGACAATTCTGATGGCGTGTATCACGGTTGTCGCTGGTTTCCTGCCGCTCAGCCAGGCCTGGGTAGCCAAGCTGATCGTCGACGGCGTGGTGAACAGTGTCACTGGCAGCGTGCCGGTAGAGACGGCGATCCAGTTGGTAATTCCGTATCTGCTGATCGAGTTCGGCCTGCTCGCCCTGGGCATGCTGCTGAACCAGGGCCGTACGCTGGCCGAACACGTGCTCAACGCGCGCCTCGGTAATTCGATCAACAGCACGATCATCCGTAAAGCGCTCAGCCTCGACCTGCACTATTTCGAGAACGCGCAGTTTTACGACAAGCTGCAGAACGCACGCCGCGAGTCGAACTGGCGCGCTTTGTCGATCATCAATACCAGCTTCAACCTGGTGCAGAACACGATCACACTGCTCAGCTTCGCGATCAGCCTGCTGGCGTTTAGCCCGCTGATAGCGCTCATTCTCTTTGGCGCAACGCTGCCCTCGTTCGTCGCGCAGACACATTTTAGCCGTATTCACTTTCGTCTGCTCACCTGGCGCGCGCCGGAATCGCGCAAGATGAACTACCTCGAACACCTGCTGACCGTCGACAGCAGTGCCAAAGAGGTCAAGCTCTTCGGCCTTGGCGAACCCTTGTTGGCGCGCTACCAGGAGTATTTCTGGAAGTTTTTTAAAGAAGACACAGCGCTGGCGCGGCGGCGCAGCATCATCAGTATGCTCTGGGGGGTGCTGGCGAGCGCAAGCTACTACGCCGCCTATGCCTGGATCGTCTGGCGCACGCTGCTGCAGGAGATCACGATCGGCGAGATGACCTTTTACCTCACGCTGTTCCGCCAGAGCCAGCAGACCTTCCAGGCACTGTTTTACAGCGTCGGCCAGCTTTTTGAGAGCGGCCTGTTTATGGACAATCTCTTCGGCTTTCTCGACCTCACGCCCGAGATGCCGCGACCCGCTGCGCCACATAAGGTGCCGCACCCGATTATGCAGGGCATCGAGTTCCGCAACGTCTCGTTTCGTTACCCCGATCGGCCCACCTACGCGCTGCGCAACATCAGCCTGTTTATTCGCCCTGGCGAGAAGATCGCGCTGGTTGGCGCAAACGGTGCCGGTAAGACGACGATGATCAAGCTGATGACGCGGCTCTACGATCCGACCGAAGGCCAGATTTTACTCGATGGCGTAGATCTGCGTGAGTACGACCCCGACGAGCTGCGCGAGAGCATCGGCGTGATCTTTCAGGATTTTGTGCGCTACCAGCTCACCGCGCGCGAGAACATCGGCTTTGGCCAGATCCGCGAGATCGACAACGAGGCGCGCATTCACTCGGCAGCGGAGCGCGGCGGTGCCGACGAAGTCGTTGAGGAGCTACCGCAACAGTACGAGACGGTGCTCGGGCGTTGGTTCGAGCGCGGTGCTGAGCTTTCGGGCGGCCAATGGCAGAAGATTGCGCTGGGACGCGCCTTTATGCGCGACAGCGAGGTGCTGGTGCTCGACGAACCCACCGCCGCGCTCGACCCCGAGCGCGAGTACGAGATCTTCCAGCGCTTCCGCGATCTTACCCGCGGGCGCATCGCGCTGCTTATCAGCCACCGCTTCAGCACCGTGCGTATGGCCGACAAGATCATCGTCATCGAGCAGGGCGAATTGATTGAGCAGGGCAGCCATCACGAACTCCTCGCCGCCGACGGTACATACGCGCGATTGTTCAACATGCAGGCCGAGGGATACAGATGAGGAACGAAGGAACAAAGGAACCTCTTGTGAAGCGAAGCTTTGGTCCTTTGTTCTTCTGTGCTCTGATTAGTTCTCAGTTCTCAGTTCTGTGCTCTACGCTCCATGCTATAATACTCGCACATTTGTGTTAGCCGGAGGTGGTGCGATGAGCGCTTTGATCCAGGTCGAGCCAAGCGTCGAGCAGAAACTGGCGATACTGGGTGCCGAAACAGCCGACGAAGTCACCAGCGTTCCGAGCACACAGAGCATTAGCGAAGGCATCAAACACGCGACGGGCTTCGTCTACAATGCCACGCAGCAGGGCGGCGGTACTTCGCGGCTGTTTAAGGTGCTGCAAACGAATGCGTGCAAATTTGCTGTCGCTACTGCTTCACCAGCTGCGTGATTAAGCGCAAACGCACCACGTTTAAGCCCGATGAGCTGGCGACAACGTTTCTCGATCTTCAGCGCGCCGACCGCGTCGACGGCATGTTTCTTTCCTCCGGCATTGTGCCCGACGCCGACACCACTATGGAAAAGATGCTCGCCACGGTCGAGCGGCTGCGGCTGCACGAAGGCTTCACCGGCTACATCCATTTGAAGCTGATCCCTGGTGCGTCGTTTGATCTCATCGAGCGCGCAGTCGAGCTTTCCGATCGCGTTTCGCTCAACCTCGAAGCGCCAAACCAAGCCCGGCTCGATGAATTAGCGCCGGATAAGGAGTTCGCGCAGAGTATGTGGGGCCGCATGGTCTGGGCACAGCAAGTGATGCAGCGTCTGCGCCGCGAAGGACGACCTGGCGCACGCTCGCTGGTGACGCAGTTCGTCGTCGGCGCGGTCGGCGAGAGCGACCACGAGTTACTGGCGACCGTGCAGCGCGCGCACCGCGAGCTGGGCCTCTGGCGCGCATACTTCTCGGCCTTCCACCCGATCGAAAAATCGCCCTTCGCCGATCGCCCTGCCGAAGACAAGATCCGCGAGCATCGGCTCTACCAGGCCGATTTTATGCTGCGCGATTACGGTTTTGCCTACGACGAGCTGCCCTTCGATGTTGATGGGCTGCTGCCACGCGACAAAACGCCGAAACAGGCCTGGGCCGAAGATAACTTGCACGAACCGCTCGAAATCAATTATGCCACGCGCCAGCAACTGCTGCGCATTCCCGGCATCGGCCCCAAGAGCGCAGATAGAATCCTCGCCGCCCGGCGCGAGGGCCGCCTGCGCGATTTGACGCAACTTAAGGCTCTCGGCGTCACCACAAGTTGGGCCGCGCCCTATGTCTTGCTTGACGGTCGGCGCTCGGCGGTGCAGCTGTCGCTGTGGTAGGCGAGAACAAACGGCAAGCGACATGGCTACGGGCCTCGGCCCACCGGAGAAATGATAATAAGGGAAGGCAATGGATAAAATACTGCGGCAGTAAAAGGAGGCATTATGACCCTCAAGCGTATGGACAATGTCGGCATCGTGGTAGAAAACATCGACGCCGCCATTGCGTTCTTCACCGAGCTTGGTATGACGCTCGAAGGGCGAACCACGATCGAAGGCGCATGGGCTGGGCGCGTCACCGGACTGGGCCTCCAGCATGTCGAGATCGCCATGATGATCACGCCCGATGGCCACAGCCGGATCGAGATGTCCAGATTCCTCGCGCCGCCTGTGGTCGCCGATCACCGCAGCGCGCCGGTGAACGCGCTCGGTTACCTGCGCGTCATGTTCTCCGTGGAAGACATCGACGATACACTCGCCCGGCTCGGCAAACGCGGCGCGCAGCTCGTCGGTGAAGTAGTGCAGTACAAAGACATGTATCGGCTCTGCTACATCCGCGGCCCCGAGGGAATTCTCATCGGGCTTGCCCAAGAGCTGGGGGGCGGTGGCGATGCGGTATGAACCGAAAAGGAACTGAGTATGAGCCAGAATACCGTGCAGCGTCTTTATCTGATGCAGGTTGGGTCTATGCCGGAATACCAGATTCCGATTGTATGTTATCTGGTGCAAATGGGTGACGGCAAGAACATTCTGATCGACAGTGGTTTACCGGAGGTTATGCCTGCAGGCGAATCGGACTTCGAGAATGGGCAGGACGTTATCGAGCAGTTGGCGAGCATTGGCTTAAAACCGGACGATATTGATACCGTCATTTCGACGCATTATGATATCGACCATGCCGGAAGACACGCGGCATTCAC
Organism: Candidatus Altimarinota bacterium; assembly: GCA_012031775.1. GTDB lineage: Bacteria > Chloroflexota > Chloroflexia > Chloroflexales > Chloroflexaceae > JAAUTF01. The sequence continues at coordinate 10,054 of JAAUTF010000040.1, forward strand.
GAAGGCGCACTACGTTGTTCAGCGTGTGCATCATGTGGATGCCGCGAGCAACCCACGTTTTGCTGCCACGCGACCCCAATGGGATCGGCCAATGGAGCGTATTCGGCTGCTGGACGGGGACACGGAACTGCTGCCGGGGCTGGAGCTGATTGAGACGAGCGGGCATGTGCCGGGACATCAATCGGTGCTGGTGCGGCTGCCCAAAACCGGGGCGATGTTATTGCCGATTGACGCTGTACCCTTCAGCGCAGGCTTTACCCGTGACGAGCAGGACGACGCGAGCAACCCGAACGCCGAAGCGATCCGCGCCAGTACGATGAAACTGCTTGATCTGGTCGAACGGGAGCGTATCGGGCTGGTCATTTTCGGTCATGACCAGGAGCAGTGGGAAACACTCAAAAAAGCGCCAGAGTTTTACGAGTAACACAGCGTTTCGTATGCGAATTCGTGGTCGGCTAAGGAGACTGACATGGCTGAAAACAAGACCAAACCAACCTCGGCCTCCGTCGATGACTTCATAGCAGCAATCGAAAACCCTCGCCGTCGTGCGGATGCTCTAGTAAAGCTTATTCCGATTTAGGTGAGCGGCTGCCAGGGGAAGAGACGGAGACGAAAATTGTGCAGACCACAGGCAACTTCGACGACGAGGTCACGAATGACGCCACGCCAGAGGCGTATCGCGTCTTTGACCATCCGACAGCGCTTGACACTACTGTTGACGTGTTCGATGCGTACGCGGCGCTTGGATAGGGCCTGATTATGTGCCTTCTGTTCCGGCGTTAGCTGGCCGCCGCGGGGCTTCTTGACCGGCTCCTGCATCGAGACCCCTTCGAGCTGAAAGGCGAGAAAGCCAAGGTCTTGGAGCAAGTGGCTGCCTTCTGGCAAGGGGTAGGCGCTGTAGTCGGCGACCCGCTTGTCATGCACACGCCCCTCAAACGTCGCGCTCAGAAACAGAACCTGCAAGCGGCTGTCGATGAGCAGCGTGTTTTTCAACGTGTGGTCTTTGGCCTTGCCGCTATAGTGGAGCGTTTGTTCAGTCGGGTCCGTGGGGCGTGGGGATGGGGCGCTCGGTGGCGTCGTGACAAAAAGGGGGGGCGTTGCATCGGGAAGTGGCGGCCCGTCGTCGGAAGCGTGGGCTGGCAGCAGTACCGTGCCGAGACGTTCGGCCAACGCCGTCTGGCTGCGCGAGGGCGCGTCGCCCGTGGCCTGCAACGTCGCACGTAAGACCGGAAACAACGTATGCACCCACTGATTGACTTTGTTCTGCGGCAGGGCAAACAGTTGCCCGTGGTAGACCTGGGTGGGGTTCTGCTTCAGGTAGCTCAGGATGAACAGCAGGCGGTCTTCCGCCGTGGGGAGTGGGCTGGTCGCGTATGGCGTATAGCGCCGGTTTTGCCGCGGCTTGCCCTCCAGCGTCCACGTTGCCATATACGCCTGAAAAGCCGTCTCAAAGGGCTCCACCAGCGCCTGAAACTCCTCCACGGTCAAACTGGTCAGGGCCAACACCTCTGCCGGCTTTTGCGCCACGTCCGCATAGCTCAACCGTCCCACGTTTCACCTCCTTGATGTATCCGTGGGTACTATACCATAAATCGGAATAACCTTTAGTTTCTCTCGCGATCTACAAGGAGATGACTGGTCTTCAACCGGTCATGTGGGGGCCATCGATCATCGGATTCGGGTCGATCCACTATGTCTACGAAACGGGGCGTGAGGGTGATATGCCAGCGGCGGGGTTTCGCCGCGAAAGGCCAATCTAACCTTCTATGTCGGCGACGGCTTCGAGGGTGCAGCGGCGCTCTACGCCAGGCTCGGCAAGCACAAGAGATCCGTCGCATGTCTGTATATCAACAAACTAGACGACGTTGATCTTGATGTCCTGCGTGAGATTATTGCCCGCCAATACGCCGAGGACTATCAGCAGGTCAAAGGAAACGCATCATGAGGTTCCTTAACAAATGATATGCCAGAGCCAATTGCCAGACCACTCGGTCTTTGAGTGGCTGCTCGACGCCGACCCGGCGATTCGCTGGCAGGTGCTGCGCGATCTAAGCACTGCGCCCGCTGAGACGATCGCCGCCGAGCGGGCACGCATCGCAACTGAGGGTATGGGCGCACAGCTGCTCGCTCTACAGGCTCGCGATGGTCGCTGGGGCGGCGCGGCATGGAACTGCGGCTGGAACTCCACTATGCATGTCCTGTCGCTGCTCCGCGAGATAGGCCTCGACGCGGCGAGCGCCGCAGCACAGCGCGCGTTGGCCCGTGTCAGCGACCGCGTCACCTGGCAGGGGTGCGGCCCGCTAGAGTGTGCTGACAACCGCTTCTTCGCCGGTGAGCTAGAACCATGCATCAACGGGCAGGTAGCGGCAAGCGGTGCCTATTTCGGCCAGGATGTGCAGGGCATTATCGATCGTCTGCTCGGCGAGCAGCTGCCCGACGGTGGCTGGAACTGTGAGGCTATTAACGGCTCAACGCGCTCGTCGTTTAACACCACGATCTGCGTGCTCGAAGCGCTGCTCGAATACGAGTGCCTGGGCAAGGGCAGTCCGGCGACGACGGTGGCCCGCCTGCGCGGGCAGGAGTACCTACTTGATCGCCGTATGTTCCGCCGCCGGTCGACTGGCGCGTTGATCGCACACGATCGCAAGGGCGGTGCCACCTGGACACACTTCGCCTTCCCGACCTGGTGGCACTACGATGTGCTACGCGGACTCGAATACCTGCGCCGCGCCGAGGTCGCACCCGATGAACGCGTAATCGAGGCGATCGAACTGGTTGAGTCAAAGCGCGATACCTACGGGCGCTGGCCGCTCGATGTCCAGTATCCTGGCACAATGCCCGTGGCGATCGACGAAGGCGCGGGCCGACCGAGCCGCTGGAACACGCTGCGCGCCCTACGCGTGTTGAACTGGTATGCCGCGGCTACAGCTGAACGATAAATAGCCTGCTCAGCTCACCGCTTGTTTCACCAGCACGCTGATTCTTTCCTCTTCGGCGGGCGTCAACTCCGTCAGCGCAAACGATGCCGGCCACATGTTGCCATCATCAAGGTTTGCTGCGTCGTTAAAGCCGAGCGTCGCGTAACGCGATTCGAACTTGTGTTTGCTCTGGAAAAAGCAGACGATCTTGCCGTCCTTGGTATACGCGGGCATGCCATACCACGTTTTCGGCACCAGCACAGGCGCGCTGGCTTTGATAAGCTCATGAAGCCGCTGCGCCATGCTACGCTCTGGCTCCGGCATCTCGGCGATCTTGGCCAGCACATCGCTCTCCCCTTCCTCGCGGCTCTTATTCGCGCGCGCCTCCGCCTTCAGCTCTTTGGCGCGCTCCTTCATCGCGGCTTGTTCCTCGTCGGTGAATCCCTGCGCGCCCTTCTTTTTCGCCTGGCTCATCGAAACCTCCTTCGTTCATTTGTTCCTCGGTTCCTTTGTTCCGCGCTCCACACTCTAATACCCCTGCGGCATTGGCTCGCCGGTCTCCAGCAGCGTCTTCATATTGCTGAGAATCCACGTCCAGCCGCCGCTCTGCAACCCCTTGTAGGTCGCCGTCTCACCTTGGAAGTCCTCGTGAATCACCGTCACCTTCGTCACGCCCTCAGGCATCGCTTCCAGCTCCCAGGTCACCTTCGTAGGCGCGTCTTCGTCCATTGGTGGCCAGAGCGAGTGGTAGCTATGCACCAATCGATTGGGCGGCTCGGACGCAAGCACCTCGCCCTCGATAATTGGTGAGCCATCCGGCATATGGTAGCTGAAGGGTGAGCCGACAGCCAGATTGGTTTGAAGCGTGCTGCCATAGTAGTAGCGCGCGGTGAACTCCGGCGTGGTGATCGCCTGCCACACCTGCTCTTGCGGAGCCTTGATGATAATCTGATAGACGAGCCGGGGCCGTGAGTCGATGGTCATCCTATGCCCTCCTTCAAGCACGATTTTAAGATCGGCAAGCGCGCTCACACGTGTTGCCGAGTATTTATTAATCCAACGGTCGGAGATGAACTGGATCGGGACAGGATTAAGATAGTGCAGTTTCTCGCGGCCCACTTTGCGCGTGGCGATCAGTCCGGCTTCTTCCAGCACGCGCAGGTGCTTCATCACGCCAAACCGTGTCATCGGCAGCTCCACCTCCAACTCGCTGAGCGTACGGCCGTCGCGCTCAAAGAGAAGGTCGAGCAGCCGCCGTCGACTCGGATCAGCGAGGGCGCGAAACACAGCTTCATCATCCATGGCGCTATTATATGTGACTATTAGGTCACATGTCAAGTGCTATTTCACGGTAAAACCTGCGCTCCATGAACGAACGATTGTGCTATACTCTTCTAAGAAAGTGGCTTCATTATCGCCTCTCAAGGAGCAAGGAACGCCATGAATGCCCATGCCTTTCGCCATTTCTACGCCTATCACTTCGCTGAAAACCGTACCCTCTGGCAGAACTACATCGCTCAGCTCTCCGATGAGCAATTCACCCAACCTGTTGCATACTCGCATGGCTCGGTTCGCGATCAGATCCTGCATCTTATGAGCGTAGATGACGTATGGTTCAGTGAGCTACAAGGTGTCGCGCCCGCAGAACCGCTTCCTTCGGCTGATGTTGACAACCGAACCCTCATCCGCACCTATTGGGACGCGATCGAGCAAAGGATGCACGTGTATCTTGCATCGTTACGCGACGACATGTTGTTCACGACGCCGATTGCAGAACCGGCAGAAGATAAAGATCTCATGGTCTGGCAAGTGCTGCTGCATGTCGTCAATCATGGCACCGATCACCGTGCCCAGCTGCTCAGAGTGCTCAACGATCTTGGCGTGAAAACAACCTCGCAAGACTACATTTTCTACGCCTACGAGCACGCTGTGCTGACTCCGCACGGCGAATGGTCGACAAAGTCTGAGCTTTTGCAGTGGTTAGACAACGAATATCGGCAATGGGAGGTACTTCTCGCGCAGGTTAGCCCAGCACGCATGGATCAACCCGGCGTGAACGGCGACTGGTCTATGAAGGATATTGTCGCGCATCTCACTGGCTGGCAGCGCAGAGTTGTCGCCAACTTGCAGGCCGCTCAACGCGGCGAGCCGGAACCGCCGCCACCCTGGCCAGCACATCTAACGACCGACGATGACATCAACGCGTGGATCTATGAGACTAATCGTGCCCGCTCGGTACCCGACATTCTCGCTGACATGCAGCATGTTTTTCAGCAACTCCTTGCCATTATCGCAGACTTCCCCGACACTGTCCGGGTTGAACACATCAAGCCAGCGTTCTACCTCGTCTGGGTAGGCGGTGAACGGTACCTCACAGGCGAGTTCTTCAACCATTTCCATGATGACCATGAGCAAGACATACGCGCTTGGTTGGCCCGCATTGAGACCCAGTAAGATAGCGACTGAGGTAGCGACCGCAGCGTATACGGGCGTCGCTTTCAGTCTATTGGCCTACTTGCCTACAAGAACAAATATGCTATACTGAGTGTCGCCGATAAGATTGAAGATCGAAGGGAGCACCGCTGTATGGCCCACAAGGTCACCACTTCCCTTATGTTCGACGGCGTGGCTAAACAGGCACGGAGCAGTCAATGACAACTATCCAGGCAGAGCATTTCAGCAAAGCGCTCTACATAGTGTTGGAGGAAACCTTCGACAATGTGCAGGGCATCTACCTCGATAAAGGTACGTCGCTGTTCGAGACGCTAGCGACAATCAGCGCTGCCGAGGCCTCGATCCCGGTGGGCGGCAAGTGCGCTACGCTGGCCGCGCAGGTAAAGCATGTCGCCTTCTACCTGGATGTGATGGAGCACAATGTACGCACCCAGCAGTACGAACGCCAGGACTGGGACAAGATCTGGCGTGAAGTGAGTATCGTTAGCCCCGAAGAATGGGAGTTGTTTAAAGCCGATCTACACGCGAGCTACCAGCGCATCAGGCAGCTAATCGCCGACACATCGGAGTGGCCCAGCGACTGGCATATTGGCGGAGCGATCGCGATGATCGCGCACACTGCCTACCATCTCGGCGAGATCCGTCAGGCGCTCTGTACACTCAAGCCCTGATCGGCGGCTTGATATTTGTCTAGCGCATGATTATGGTGCGCGAACGATCGTAATAGCGCCCTAATGCCGTACGCAGAATCTGCCATTTGCCATGGTATCAGGTGTGAGCAGCTCTCAACTATGATTCAAGAATATATCGAGATTCGTGGTGCGCGCGAGAATAACCTCAAGAACGTATCGTTGCGCATTCCCAAGCGCAAAATCACAATCTTCACCGGCGTCTCTGGCTCGGGCAAGTCGTCGATCGCACGTCTCGTCATGCGCCTGATCGAACCCGACCGCGGCACGGTCCGCCTCGGCGACACCGATCTCACGCTGGCCGGCGGAAAGGAGCTGCGCGAGCAGCGCCGGCGGATCCAGATGATCTTTCAGGACCCGTTCGCCTCGCTCAATCCGCGCCGCAAGGTCGGCCATATCATCACCGACGGG
>JAAUTF010000041.1 GCA_012031775.1 Candidatus Altimarinota bacterium
ACCTCGATCAACTGCTGCTTGTCGGTAGCGTGTGCGATCGCTGGCGCACCCGCACATCCTGCAACGCCGGGTGCCCGCTGCATACACCGACATCGGGCGGGCAATTCTCTGGCGTCACCACATTAAAAAAGATGTCGGTCAACGCGGCCTGTGTGCCCACTTCAACCTGAATGCTGGCCTCGGACTGCAAGGAGCGCACGACAGTGTTGCTCTGCACCTCGATCAGATCGATCTCGCCGATGCGCAGCGCCTGCACCATCGCGTCGCCATTACCAAAGACCCGAAAAATTACCTCATCGATCGCAGGCGGGTCGAAGTAGTGGTCTTTAACCGCTTCCAAACGCGTAAACTGGCCAGGTACATACTCGGCCATACGAAACGGGCCAGAGCCGATCATCTCGGTGTTCTCGTACTCCAACACCGCTGCTTCGTCGCCGAGCGCGCTCCAAATATGCCGCGGCAAGATCGGCACCGACGAAAAGCGCTCGTCGGTGTCGGCCACCGGCTCACTAAAAGTCAGTACTGCCGTTGTCGCATCGGTCGCAGTCGCGCGCTCCAATACATCGGCGTACACTTTAAAGAGGCCAAAGCTCTCGAAATCGCGCAGCAATTCGAATGTGAAGACAACATCCTCGGCGGTGAGCGGTGTGCCGTCGTGCCAGGTCGCCCCCTCGCGCAGCTTAAACGTCCAGGTGCGCCCGTCCTCGCCAACCGACCACTCGCTAGCGAGCAGCGGCTGTGGCTGATTGCGCAGATCGGTATAGATCAACGTATCGTAGACCAGAAACCAGATATCGAAGCTCTCGGTGACATACCCAGAACCGGGGTTAAGCGAGTCTGGCGCGGCAGTGCGCCCAACGGTGAGCGTACCGCCGCTCGCCGGAGCAGCGGTTGCGTCTGGGGAGTCTGGCGTAGAATCAGTGACAGGCGAACTAGCGGAACAGGCAACAAGCAACAGCGCCACAAGCGGGGCAATGATGCTCAGCAGCGGCCTCCGGGGCATGGCAGCACTCCTTTCACAGACACAGCGGTAATGCCAGCATACAATGCAGAGCAGGTAGTGTCAATAAATGACAGAGCTTTTGAGAGGAGTTGTTGGCGGTTTCAAAGCCGACTTTACCCCCAATACAGAAACTGGGCACAGACCAAGCACATTGCAATGGCCCTGCGTGGTTTGGCAGCAAAGCTGCCAGACTACGCTGAAAACAGCGAGTTTCCACGTGTGGTACGATACTAAGGTATGCAAACCGATTTTCACGCGCTCGTGGAGAAATACGAGCACAATGGCTGGCCATCATTGGCGCGCCCGGACGCAGCACCGCCTGCGGGTTGGAGCTTGCCGCTGATCGTTGGCGTGCGCCGCGTGCATCATCATAGCCTCAGCCCCGACAGCGAACACATGGCCTTTGTCTGGGAGACGGGCGACGGACTCTCGGATATGTTTACGCTGCCCATAGCGGGCGGCTGGCCGCAGCGCTTGAGCTTTGAGCGCCGCAGTATTCCATACTGGTGGGACACAGCGCCACGGTTTTCGCCGGATGGACGCTGGCTGGCTTATAACGCCAATGGCCATGTCGAGGTCGTGGCGCTGGAAGGTGGCCTGCCGCGCGTGGTCAGCGATTTTGCGGTCGGCGCTTCTTCTCCAGTATGGATGCCCGATAGCTGCGGCCTGATTGTCAGCGTCGAGCGCGGCGGTCTTACACGCCTGATGCTGACCAACCGCGACGCTATCTGGCCGCGCCCGATCGGCGCGGGTATAGGCGACGAGGGCGACGCCGCGCCTGCGCCCGATGGCACACGTATAGCTTATACCCGCAGCCCGCACGACGACCTGAATCGGATCGATCTGCTGCTCGCCGATCTCGGCAGCGGCGCGCAGTACACGCTCGCTGCGCTTGCGGGCGAGAACACTACAGCCCGCGCTGGGCACCCGATGGCAGCCAGATCGCATTGCTAAGCCAGCGCAGTGGTTGGCATACAATCTGGCTCGTGCGCCCCGATGGCAGTGAATTGCGCCAGCTCACTCAACTCAGCCACGACCTCTACGATATTGCTTGGTCGCCTGATGGCCAGCAGATCGCCTGTGGCCTCAACCGCGACGGTGCTGTGGATCTGGCTTTGGTCGATGTAAACAGCGGCGAACTACGTGTTCTCCGTACGAGCAAAGGCGTGCATTCGCGCCCGTGTTGGGCCGCCGATGGTAGCTTTCTCACCGTTGAGTACGAATCGCCGCTGGCCCCGCCAGATATTTTTAAGGTGGTGCTTGCTGACAAAAGTGTTAAGCAGATCACCTCCAGCAATGCGCCGGCGCTTGCCGCGCTAGAGTTGCTGGTGCCAGAGCGTTTGTACTATCGCAGCTTCGATGGCATGGAGATCCCGGCGCTGCTCTACCGCCCAGCACAACCCAATGGCGCGGCGATCGTCTACCCACACGGTGGCCCGCGCGACCAATATCTGTACGATTGGGACATTTTTGCCCAGTATCTGGTGGCGAAGGGGTATACCTTCCTGGCACCGGATTTTCGCGGCAGCACCGGCCATGGGCGTGCGTTAGAATTGGGCAATCAGGGTAATTGGGGTGTCGGCGACACCAAAGATGTGCTGGCCGCCGCCGATGTGCTGGCCGCGCTCGACGGCATTGACGCCACGCGTATCGCGATTTATGGCGGCAGCTACGGCGGCTATATGGTGGCAAACTGCATGGCGCGCGATCCGCAGTATCGTTTCGCATGCGGCGTCTACAAATATGGTGATGCTAACTTAAAAAGCTCCTGGGCGCAATGCGAGCGCGGTACACGCCTCTACACCGAGATGCAGATGGGCGACCCCGCACTGGCGCGCGCCGCTTATCTGGCGGCATCGCCGATCGGCGATACTGTGCATATCAAGCGACCGATTTTGCTGCTGCACGGCCTCGACGACGATGTCTGCCCGCCGCAGAGCACAGTAGAGTGGGTGGCTGAGCTACGCCGCTACAACGTGACGTTTGAGTACAAGACTTACGCTGGCGTGGCGCACGGCTTCATCCGCCGCGCCGACGTGCTTGATGTCTACGAGCGCATCGAGCGCTTTCTCGATTGGTATTTATTGTAGTGGCTATCGGTAACGAGAGCCTTGTACTAGTTCTTGAGGAGTCGTGGCGTTGTGAAGGGCAGCTATATTCTCGTCTTTCAGCTCGACCGTCCCCTCAACGCTATCGCCATTGGGCGACTGGGGTGCTTCGACTTCGTGCCCGGCTATTACATCTACATCGGCAGCGCCTTCGGCTCCGGTGGCCTCCCGGCACGACTGGCCTATCATCAACGCCGCTACAAAGCTCACCCGCACTGGCATATCGACTACCTGCGGCCCTTCCTTAACCTCTGCGAGATCTGGACAGTCGGCGGGCCGCACCGGCTCGAATGTAGCTGGTGCGAGCTTTTTGCTGCCAACCCCGCCTTGCAGCGACCCGTCGCTGGTTTCGGGTCGCGCGATACTGGTTGCGCCAGCCACCTCTTCTTCAGCGCGCGTCGGCCCTCGCTGCATTTGCTCACCAATACCTTGTTAAACAGCCTCAACAAACACGTCAATAATGGCGACGAGCTGCAGATCGAAGTCCATGCGTACGATGAAGACCCTTCTAACGGCGCTTGACAATCGTTTTGTGCCTGCGTATAGTGAGCGTGCCGCACGGATGAAAGAAGTTCAGATAGTGTTGGCAGAGCCGACCGTACGGCGAACTCCTAAACATAGATATATGGACAATCATGGGCGATAAACTAGTCATCGTCGAATCGCCGGCCAAAGCGAAGACGATCCAAAAATATCTGGGGCGCGGCTATCGCGTCACATCGAGTATGGGCCACGTCCGCGATCTGCCGAAGAACGGCCTGGCCATCGATGTCGAGAACGATTTCCGGCCCGATTACGAAGTCACCAAGCAGAAGGTCGTCACCGAACTGCGCCAGGCTGCCAAGGGTGTGGATGCGATCTATCTTGCGACCGACCCCGACCGCGAGGGCGAGGCGATCGCCTGGCATATCACGCAGGCGGTCAACGTGCCGCGTAAGATCCCGGTGCATCGGGTGGTTTTTCAAGAGATCACACGCAACGCAGTGCAGCAAGCGATCCAGAATCCGCGCCAGATCGATAGCCACCTGGTTGAGGCACAGCAGGCGCGCCGCGTGCTCGACCGGCTCGTCGGCTACCAGATTTCGCCACTGCTGTGGGATAAAGTCAAACGCGGGCTCTCGGCAGGCCGTGTACAATCGGTCGCTGTGCGTCTGATCGTGGAGCGCGAGAAAGCGATCGAGGCTTTTACCCCGGTCGAGTATTGGACGATCGAGGCCGATCTGGCGAAGCAACTTGCCGACCCACGCCCGCTTGCTGCGCGCAAAGACGGCTTTCGCGCCACCTTGATCGAGCGCGCCGGTAAAAAGCTCGATAAGTTCGCAGTCGAAAACCAGGAGCAGGCCGACGCCATCGTCAGCGACCTTGAGGGCGCACGTTACGCTGTGCAGAAGATTACGCGTCGCGACAAACGGCGCAGTGCGGCACCGCCCTTTACCACCAGCACGCTACAGCAGGAAGCGGCGCGTAAGCTCGGCTTCGGTGCTAAAAAAACTATGATGCTGGCGCAGAAGTTGTACGAGGGCATCGACGTCGGCGGCAGCGACGGCTCGGTAGGCTTGATAACCTACATGCGTACCGATAGCACTAATGTCGCCCGCGAGGCACAAGACGAGGCGCGCAGCGTGATCACGCGGCTCTACGGGCAAGATTATCTGCCGGAGAAGTCGCCTGTTTACCGCAGTAAAGCCAAGGGCGCGCAAGAAGCCCACGAGGCCATTCGGCCCACCAGCAGTACACGTACACCCGATACGCTGAATAACAAACTCGATCGCGACCTGTTCCGGCTCTACGATCTGGTCTGGAAGCGCTTTGTCGCTAGCCAGATGGCACCGGCGATATTCGACAGCACTACCGTAGATATTGGCGCATTTACTATCGACAAGGTGCCATCAAGACACGGTGACACGGTGACCAGGAGACCCGATACCCCAGCGACGGGCAAGAACGGTCGCCTGGCCACCCAGCCATCTGGGCAACTTACCAACGATGCGCCGTATGTCTTCCGCGCCACCGGCAGTGTGCTGAAATTCCCGGGCTTCCTGGCTGTCTACAACGTGAGCCTCGACGAGGGCGAGGAGGACGAAGATAGCGAGAAGCGACTGCCGCAACTCAGCGAAGGCGAGGGGCTCGATCTGCTCGCCTTGCTGCCGATCCAGCATTTCACTGAGCCACCGCCGCGCTTCACCGAGGCCAGCCTTGTGAAGGAACTGGAGCAACTCGGCATTGGCCGACCTTCTACCTACGCCTCGATCATTTCGACCATTCAGGAGCGCGAGTATGTCGAATTAAGCGAGAAGAAGCTGATCCCGACTACCCTGGGGCGCGTGGTGACGGATCTGCTCGTCTTACACTTTCCGCGCATCGTTGATTACGATTTTACATCGGCGATGGAGCAACAACTCGACGACATCGCAGACGGCAGCAAGCAGTGGGTGCCCGTGCTGCGTGACTTCTACGGCCCGTTTCAGGCCACGTTGAGTGCGGCACAACAAGAGATGCGCAATGTGAAGCGCGAGGAAATCCTCACCGACCTCGGCTGTCCGAAGTGCAACGCAGGCTTTCTTGCGGTGAAGTTCGGGCGCAACGGCGAGTTCCTGGCCTGCAACCGCTATCCCGACTGCGATTTTACTAGCGACTTCCACCGCGACGGTGACGGCAAACTTGTGCTCGACAAGGCCAGTTCGCCGGAGTTGAGCGACGTGATGTGCAACCTCTGCGGTAAGCCAATGGTGCTGAAGAAAAGCCGTTTCGGCCCCTTCTACGGCTGCTCCGGCTACCCTGAGTGCAACAACACACGGCGTATCGGCAAGGATGGCAAGCCCGTCCCACTGCCCGAACCAACCGGTGTAACCTGCCCGAAGTGCAGCGAGGGCGAGTTGTTGAAGCGTCGCGGCAAATTCGGACGGCCCTTCTACGGCTGTGCGCGCTACCCGAAGTGCGACTATATCACCAACGATCTGGCCGAGGTAGCGACCTACGATCCCACCGCTGACGCTGCCAAAACACCGCAGCTTGTGGCAGCTAAACCAGCGAGCAAAGCTACGCCCAGCAAAACAACTAAAGCACCGGCGAAAAAAGCATCCGCCAGCGCCAGCAAGGCGCGCAAAAAACCGGCGGCCTGACACAGCATACGGGCGCAGCCTACTGCGCCGCTCAGCCCCCTCTGACGCAGGGCGCATGCCAAAAAGCGCAGTAGGCTGCGCCCCGGCGATGTCGTACTGCAATCGAGGAAAAGCATGCCTACCATCGCCCTGATTGCGCACGACGACAAAAAAGACGACCTGGTCGCCTTTATTCAGCATCATCTGAACATCTTCCAGCGCTGTACTTTGCTTGGCACAGGAACCACAGGCGGGCGCATTTACGATGAAACGGGGCTGGCAGTGCGGCGCATGCTCTCGGGGCCGCTCGGCGGCGACGCCCAGATTGCCGCGCTTGTGGCCGAAGGGCAGATTGACGCAGTGATCTTTCTCCTCGACCCGCTCAATGCGCACCCGCACGAACCAGATATTCAGGGGCTTTTGCGTGTCTGCAACGTTCACAACGTGCCATTGGCAACCAACCTCGCCACAGCACAAATGATTCTCGACACATTGATGGCGGCGTAGGGGCGCGCATGCGCGCCCCTACGCCGCCATCGACCCCACATCGCCATCGCGACCCCTACGCCGCGCCGAGCGCATCTTCGGCACCGCTATAGCCCATCTTGATCCAGCCGCGTTTGATGGCGTAGATCACCGCCATGGTGCGATCATTAACCTGGAGTTTGGAGAGAATAGATGTGATGTGGTTTTTAACCGTTTGTCCGCTAATGCTCAACTCGTTGGCGATCTCTTTATTGGAGAGGCCACGCGCGATACAGTCGAGGATTTCGATCTCGCGGCTGGTAAGCGGCGCAAAAAGCGCACTAGTCTGCTCATCTTCGGTGGCGGCCAGCTCACGAAACTGATGGAGCACACGAGTAGCGACATTAGGCTTGGCCAACACCGCATCGTTGATCAGATAGCGCCCGCGTGCCACCTCGCGGATAAAGAAGAGTAACTCCTCGGGGTTAACATCTTTTGAGGAGTAGGCTGCCGCACCCACCTTGATCGCTTGAAATAGCTGGTCATCGTCTTCGTAAACGCTGAGCACAATAATGCCAACGCGTGGATCACGGCGCTTGATCACCCGCGCAACCTCCAAGCCGTTGAGGCCTGGCAGATTGATATCAACCAGCACAACGTCGGGGGTAAGCTTCTCGGTCAGCTTAATCGCCTCCTGTCCATTCTCAGCCTCCCCGACCACCTCCATATCGCCGGCATCCTCTAGACTCCAGCGGATACCCTGGCGAAAGAGCGGTGATCATCAATAACGAGAATACGGATTAGCGCAGACATCGGCTAAACCCCCACCTTACAATGGTAATTCGACGCGCACTTCAGTCCCGTGGCCGGGGCTCGATGCGACGACAAAACGAGCCCCGATCAGCTCGGCGCGCTCGCGCATACTGGTTAAACCCCAGCTATCACGCCCCGCTTTACGGGCCACCCGGCGCGGCTCAAACCCTGGCCCCTCATCACGGACGTGTAACACCAACCGATCTTGCCGCTGCTGCAACACCACGTGAACCGCAGCACCGCGCGCGTGTTTGTGAGCGTTTTGCAGCGACTCTTGAACGATGCGGTACAGCACGATCTCGGCATCAGCGTTCAGACGCGGCAGCAGATCGGCATCCAGCGTCACCTTATCGTTGACCGCATCGCGGTAGCGCCGAATATATTCCTGGATAGCGCCCGCCAGACCCTGCTCATCAAGCTTGCCGGGGCGCAGGTCGGCGATAAAGCGCCGTACTTCCTGTAACCCTTCAGATGATGCGTCGCGCATACGGTCGAGCAAAGACGCAAGATGTTCAAAGCGCTGGCTTTCGAGCAAGGTTCGGCAGCGCTCCAGGCCCATCAGCGAGTTTGCCAACACCTGGGCGGGGCCATCGTGGACTTCGCGCGCCAGGCGGGTACGTTCTTCCTCGCGCCCAGTGATAATTTGCGAGCGCAGCGCCTGCATCCATGGATCTGCCGGTTCGCCGTCGACCTGGCCGGTAAGCGTGGCGCTGCTCATGTCTATCTGACGAACGAGCTGATCAAGCTGTTTTTGCGCCCGGCGTAGCTCGTTGTACTCACGCAGCAGCGTCTCATGACTACTGCGTAGTTCGGCCTCGCGCTCCCCAAGTTGTCTGGCCGTCGGCAGCTTGCGCTCGGCAGCAAAGCGGTGTTGTACGACGACTTCGTCTAGCCAACGCTCCACCTGACGTAAGTCTTGTTCCAGCTGGCTTATTCGCTGCTGTGCGGTGTCGATCAGGGCGCGCAGCTGCACCTGCTGCTCTGCAACGATGGTATGCGCTGCGTGCAACAGGGTTGTCGGCTCGGCACTCATGCGACCATACCCCTGCAAACGCGTTATCGTTCTGGCGTTGGCATAAATTCAATGTTGATAGCCAAGTATAACACGCATGCATTACCTCCGGCAAGAGGCCTAATGGCCCTGTAATGCGGGAAGTGGGTTACAGTCTTGCAAGCATAACAACTAGTGCGCGTCGTAGCATCCTACATCCATGTAATTATTTCGAATCCGAAACAATTGCACAGGAGGAGCACGAGTGTCGTATAATGCGCCATATAGAGGGTACAGAGTACACAGCGCTCGCCTGTACTCTCCAATAGGAGCGTAGCGATGAACGAGATTATTCCACTTCATACGGACACAGCCAGCCAAGAGCCATACAAAGAAGGCGCATGCAAGCTGCACCCGCAGACGATGTGCCCAGCTTTTGGCGCACTACGCGTGCTTGCGCGGCTCGAAGGTGCCCAGCCAGCCATGGTGACAGACACCGGCTGCCTCTATGGCTTAACCTTTGTCAGCCACTTCTACGCCGCACGCAAAAGCATTGTCGCACCTGAACTTGGCACCGCCGAACTGTCGAGCGGCATGATTCAAGAGGCCGCGAATGCTGCCATCATCGAGGCCGCCAGTGAGCCTAATGTGAGCGTCATCCCAGTGATTTCGCTCTGCGTCGCCGAGACAGCAGGGCTTGCCGAGGAATTACTGCCTACCGAGATAGATGGCAAGCCCGTGGTGCTCGTACGCGTGCCAGCTTATGCGATCCACTCGCACCCTGAGGCGAAAGATCTGGCGCTGGCCGCCGTGATGCGGCGCTTTGTCGACCGCACCAGCCCGCCGGAGCCGAATACGCTGCTGCTGATCGGCGAGGTCTTCCCCGCCGACCCGCTGATGATCGATGGTGTGCTGCGCAAAATGGGCGGGCGTGTGCTGGCGACCATCCCCGGGCGCAGCGTCGACGAGCTACGTATGGCAGGGCGCGCCTCCGCAGTTGCTGCGCTACACCCCTTCTATCGCGATACCGTAAGCCTACTGCGCGAGCGTGGTGTCGGTGTGGTCTCCGGTGCGCCGATCGGGGCCGATGGCAGTGCCGCCTGGCTGCGCGCGGTGGGTACGGCGCTCGACCTAGACGAAGATGTGGTCGAGCAGGTGGCTGAGGAAGAGGAGCAGACAGCACGCGATGTGCTGGCACATAAGCCACTGCAAGGCAGCACCATCCTCGTCTCGGGCTATGAGGGCAATGAGATGCTCTACGCACGGTTACTGGTCGAGGGCGGTGCTCGTGTGCCCTATGTGAGCACCAGCATCGGCCAGAGCATGCTCACCGCTGCCGATGAAGCGTGGCTGCGCTCCCACGGCACCGAGGCGATCGTCTACCGTAAGGCGATCGAAGACGACCTGGCCGCGATGGAGCATTGGGCGTTCGATCTTGTGATCGGCACAACAACGCTGGCTGCACATGCCAAAGAGCGCGGCATTCCTGCCGTCTACTACACAAATATGCTCAGCGTGCGCCCGCTCTTCCTCGCCGGCGGCATGATCGCTAGCATCGCCTTTGCGCAGGATCTGATGAACCGCAAGCCGATCTACAATCGTATGCTTGAGTTCTTTCAATAGGACGCTCACTGATGGTTTGGCGCAGCTAAACCATCAGTGTGCAGTTTTCTTATGACAATCAAAATAATCCGCGATATTTCCGACACATCGAGTTATTGGGGGGCAACCTGGGTTTTTGGCTGCTTCCCCGATATCCATATCGTCTGTGATGCGCCGATCGGCTGTTACAATCTGCTGGGCGTTGCCGTCACCGATTATACCGATGCTCTGCCGCATATGGCTAACTTGACACCGACAAGCATCCGCGAGGAGGATGTGATCAACGGCACAGCCGGCGCATTGAAGCGCACGATCGACGACCTGCGCAGCCTTGGATCGCTCGATGGCAAGCGCTTGCTGGTGCTGAGCACCGCCGAGAGCGAGATGATCAGCGCCGACCACGGCAAGTATCTTGAGCAACTCGACCCTGATGCACGTTTCTTCTGGAGCCAGTCGCTGGAGCAGGACGAATGGGTCGGACGCGACCGCGCCTTGCTCTTCGCCTGGCAAGAGTACGGCAAGCCTTTTGTACCCGCCGATCAGCAGGTGCGACCTAATACGGTAAATATTATCGGCCCCTCGCTCGGCTGCTTTAACGCGCCTGCCGACTTGCACGAGCTAAAACGGTTGGTGGCAGGCCTGGGTGCCGAGCTGAATCTCGTCTATCCCTACGCCGGCAGCATCGCCAGCACCCCACAACTTGCCGATGCCGCCGTCAATATTGTGATGTACCACGAATTTGGCGAGCCGCTGGCGCGCGAGCTAGACCAGCCCTATCTGTTTGCCCCCTTCGGTGTGTTTGGCACCACGCAGTTCCTGCGCGAACTAGGAGTGCTGCTCGGCACACCTTCGGCAAAGGTCGAGGCCTTTATCGAGACCGAGAAGCGCAGTACGCTGCAGGCCGTCTGGGATCTGTGGCGCGGCCCGCAGAGCGACTGGTTTGCCACGGTCGATGTCGCTATCGTCGCTGGGCGCAGCTATGTTGAAGGTCTCAAAAGCTTTCTTGGCGAGGAGCTTGGCATGAAGATCGTCTGGAGTTCCGGGCGACCGCGCCGCGCCGACGAGCCGGATAACATCGAGATCCGCAAGCGGCTGCATGCACGTGCGCCCGCCTTTATTTTCGGCAGCATCAACGAGAAGATCTACCTGGCTGAGGCTAACGCGCGTGGTGCGCACTTTATACCTGCCGTCTTTCCCGGCCCAGTGGTGCGCCGCACTACCGGCACGCCCTTTATGGGCTACGCGGGTGCTGCCAATCTGGTACAGGAGATCGTCAACCGCTTTTATGAGATGGTTTTTAACTTCTTGCCGGTGGAGACGATCAGAAGTCAGGAGGCAGGAGGCAGAAGCCCGGAGGTCGCACCGAAAGGTACTATTTCGACAGCGTCTCAGACGCTGCCCTGGACGAAAGAAGCGACCGATCGCCTCAATGCGGTGCTGGAGGCAATCCCCTACTTAGCGCGCATCAGCGCTAGCCGATCGCTCCAACACGCCGCCGGACAGGCTGCCCAGGCGCGCGGTGCCACAGAGGTGACATTGGAAATAGTCGAGGCCGCATTGGCCCATGAGCGGTGAGGCGTGATCCGTGAGGCGTGAGCCTCTGACGAGCGAAGCTGCCCGAGTCACGCTTCACGGATCCCACTTCAAAAAGCTTGCGACCTTTTGCCGCCCCCCAGCGTATACTACACTGAATTCTGAGTCCCGGATTCTGAATCCTGACGCCTTCCTGCTAGCAAAGGCAGCTGCGATGCTCCAGTGCCCCTCTTGCCGTGCTCCGCTCGTCGCTGGTGAGACGTTCTGCCCAACATGTGGCTTGATGCTTGCGGCGACTGCGCTGCCGGTGATGACCGCGCCGCAGGCGACACCCGCGCTGCAGGCGGGTCAGTTGCTGGCTAATGGGCGTTATACGATCGACCGCCCGCTCTCGCGTGGCGGCATGGGTGCGCTCTACCTGGCCAGCGACCGCGAGGCCTTCGACCGCCCGGTGGTGATCAAAACGCTGACCGATTATTACGATATCGCCAACCCCGCCGAGGTACGCCGCGGCGCAGGCGCGCTTTATCGAAGAGGCGCGTATGCTGGCGACAGTGAAGTACCCGACGATCCCGCAGATCTTCGCGCATTTCCAGGACGGCCCGCATACATGCATTGTGATGGAATACGTCGAGGGCCGCGACCTGAGCCGCGATTTGAGCCGTGTCGACGAAGCCAGCGGACGGCGTATCGCGGGTCGCGCCTATGATTTCGCACAGGTGATCGACTGGGGTATTGAGGTCTGTCGTAAGCTAGAATATTTAGCGAGCCGCCAGCCGCCGATCGTGCATCACGATATCAAGCCAGCCAACCTGGTGCTCGATAAGCACAGCAGCGCGCTTTTCCTGGTAGATTTTGGCACCGCCAAGGCGCAGTTGCTGCTCGCGCCCGGCAACGGCCAGAGCGGTGGCTTCGGCACGCCCGGCTACGCCGCACCCGAGCAGTACACCGGCGCGAGCGAACCACGCAGCGATGTCTACGCACTCGCGGCTACACTCTATCATCTGGCGAGCGACGACGACCCAACGCAGCACCCGTTTTCTTTCCCACAGTTGCACACGCTCGCTGTGCTGGGCACTGCCTTGATACCAGCCCTGGAGCGCGAGGTACAGCGGCGACCCTACGCTGTCGAACTGCGCGACGAATTAGAAAAAGCGCGCCGCCAGGGCGCTCAGCCAACACGTCAGCCGCTAAACTACGTACCACCGCCGCAGCTACGTCGTTCGCTGATCGCGCCCGATGGGGCCGTGCTCGCCAACGAGCGTGAGATCGTCAATTGGTGTGTGAACGACTGGCAGGCAGGCGGTGAGTGGCTCTTGCACCAGCTACCACAGCAAATCGAAACACAGCTCGCTGATCCTCAACTGGCCCATAAGGTCGAAGCCGTTCTACGCACCGACAGCAACCGCGACCGCGCGCTCGACAGCGCGCTTGCCCTGATCGACCCCTATGGCTTTGGTGCTAGCGGCGCACGTATCGATGTCGACCGTGATCAGATCGACTTCGGCAACGACAGCGGCGTTACCCGCCGCTGGCTGATCGTCCATAACCGCGGCCCGCGCTTCGCCGCGCTGCATGTCGATACACCGTACTGGTTGGTGGCTGCCCCCGACCAGCTACGCTTGCCCCCCGGTGCTCAGGTAACCATCGAACTGGCCAGCCGACCCTCGTGGGCCGCTCAGTCTGGATTTATCAGCGAGTACATCACCATTGCCGACGAGCAGGGCCGCCTGGTGCTAGAGGTGCAGGCGCAGATGGACGCAGCGGGCGGCGTCGTGGGCGGGCCGTTGGCACCAAGCCAGGTTGCACGCATTCTCGTGCCACTGCTGTTTACAATCGTGCTCTTTGTTGTGTTTATTATATTGAACTTCGCAATGCTGTAGGGATCGAGCATGCTTGATCCCTACGGTAGCGATCAGCGCTCACCAAAGCGACTCTCCAGCCATTCGATGCCAAACGCTGCTATATCAGCGGCGTCGAGGAGATATGCCGTCGCAGCGCCTACCTTGCCAACACGGCCTTTACCGCTAGCTACATAGTCCTGCCCGATCGTCTCAAAAGTGTAGTCTGCAGCGATCACGGTGTCACCAGTCTCGAACTCTTCCAGATCGACCCAGACGGTTGTGCCATCGCGCAAAATGGGGCAGCGATAGCGTTTGACGCGCTTGTTCGGCAAGCGCGCACGGTCTTCGGCATAGTGCAGCACTGTAAGCGTATCGAGCGGCGCACCGAGCATAAGCACCGCGCCGCCAGCTTCGCAGAGCTTGTGCAGCGGCGAGCCAGGGCCGTAGCCATAGTCGAACGGATGGTCGGCGACGAGCCATGCGGCGCGCGCGCCCCAGGCACCGAACGAGCAATCGGGGTGGTCGCTGCGCAACACACCTGGCCAGGTGCGGAAGCACTCCACAAGCACACCGTGATCGCGCACCGCGCGTGCAGTGCGCGGATCGTACGGCGGGCAATGCGCGTGAAAGAGCGCTTGCACCTCCGCAGGTAACTCGAAGATGTCGGTCGGCGCGTTCTCCCAGCCGATGTACATCAGCAAAAGTGCCTGCCGGTGTCAGCACCTCCTGCAGCGCCTGCAAGACCGTATTCGGCCCACCCATCACCTGGCCCACTGCGTGCATCGAGCTATGCACCATCAAGACTCGGCCCGCTGCCACGCCCAGCTGCTGTAGCTCGTCGGCGAGCTGGCGCTGGGTGAACCACAAGCTTTGTTCGTCCGTCAAGGTACCCTCCCCTGAAATGCGATTTTGCGGCTGTTTATGTTTGATCCGCGATCCGAACTGCTTCGCCAGGCTCACGCTGTAGGTTTCAGCACTCCCCATCATCTCACCGCTATCGACGTATCAGAAAAAATATCCCCACCAGGCCGCCAAAGTGGTATGATATTCCTGGATTCACTATAATCTGTAACCTGTAACCTACAATGCACATACTTGT
The DNA here is from genome assembly GCA_012031775.1 of Candidatus Altimarinota bacterium. Classification (GTDB taxonomy): domain Bacteria; phylum Chloroflexota; class Chloroflexia; order Chloroflexales; family Chloroflexaceae; genus JAAUTF01. Next base: position 14,560 of record JAAUTF010000041.1, read on the forward strand.
CACCAACGACGACGGTATCGAAAGCCCGGGGCTGTGGACGCTTGCTGCGGCGCTTCACGACGCAGGGCTTGGCAGGGTCACCATTATCGCGCCGGAGGAAGAGCACAGTGGTACAAGCATGAGCTTCCCGCCACGCCGCGCGCACGAGCTACACGCGGTAAAAGGCCTCGATCCGGCGCACGCCGCGATCACCGCTTTCAGCCTGAATGGTACCCCGGTGGGCTGCGTCACCGCTGGCATGCTGGCCGAAGCCGGGTCGCGCCCCGATGTCGTGGTCAGCGGGATCAACCGCGGGCTCAACTCGGGCACCAACGTGATGCTCAGCGGCACCGTAGGCGCTGCTATGGTCGCCGCGCTCTGGGGCGTACCGGCGCTTGCTGTCTCGCTACAGTTCGTGGGCGATAACGAGATGCCATGGCCCACCGCCGCGTGGGCAGCAGTACAGGTTTTCCCGCTGCTGCAAACATTAAGCACACGCAGCACCGCGACGCCACTGCTCAACGTGAATGTACCGCACCTCGGGACGCCGCAGCAGATTCGCGGCTTTCGGCAGACGACGCTGTCGACCTTTTTCTATGGCCATTTTCTCAGTATGGGCGAGAGCGAGCGCACCGAGCGCGGTGGGCGGCGCTTTAGCTACGCCTTCGACCGCTCAGGGCTTAACGGCTTCGACGAGCAGAGCGACGATGGCGCAGTGCGCGCAGGCTTCGTCTCAGTCACCCCGCTACACCCGATCAGTGTGCGCGGCGACGTTGATCTGCATGCGGCGCTTGCGGGCATTGGTTAGGAGCCAGAACGACCCCATCTCGTAGGACATGGTTCGCCAATACGTGACCGTTCTGGCAAACGCCAGGTTCAGAAAAGGGGTTGTGATGGTCAGTGGTGGCGGCTTCGCTGCCACCACTGACCATCACAACCGGCTTTTTTAAAACCTTGTCTAAGGGCACAGCCTGCTGCACCTACCTGGAGCTGTACTACCTCCAATGACCACGCTAACGACATCGCAAAGACAGTGCCCAGTCTGCCACACGCCGCATCAGAACGATGCGTGTGCGTGCGATGAGTGCGGCCTGATCTTTGGTAGCTACACGCCGGAAGCGCCCGGTGCTATAGCTGGCTGGCATGTCGTCAGGCAGACGATCGGCGGCTACCACGTGCTGCGCACGCTCTCGCGCAGCGGGATGGGCACCGTCTTTCTAGCCAGCGACTCACAGACCTTTGATCGCCCGGTTGTGCTTAAACGCATCGCGGTGGGTAACGATGCCGATGCCCTTGCGCGTGCAAGAAGTGAGGCGCAGGCGCTCGCGCTGCTGCGGCACCCGGCTATTCCTCAGGTCTACAGCTTCTTCGCCGAAGGTGCAGCGCGTTATATCGTAATGGAGTATATCGCCGGACCAACCCTTGAAGACCGGCTTAGCCACTTTAACGCGTTGAGCGGCCAGGTGATCGCCGGGGAAGCCTACCCGCTCGACGAAGTATTGCGCTGGGGCGAGGCGCTAGCCACAGTGCTGGCTTATCTGGCGGGGCAGCCCGAGCCACTGATTCATCACGACATCAAACCGGCCAACGTGGTGCTCGATGAGCGTAGCGAACGGCTCTACCTGGTAGATTTCGGTGCCGCGCGCCCTGCGCGGCAGACGACACGATTAGAAAGTTATGGCACGCCCGGTTACGCCGCGCCCGAGCAATATCGTGGCGAGAGCGAGCCCCGTAGCGATATCTATGCGCTCGCCGCCACGCTCTATCACCTCGCCACCGACGATGATCCGAGCGCACACCCGCTGGTTTTTTCGCAGCTCGTCACTCTTGGCGATTTTGGCACGCTGTTGAAGGCGGCGCTCAACCACGATCCTGCGGCGCGCCAGATGCTGTGGCATTCACCGCGTCCTTGCGCGAGCTGCGTAAGTTGCGCGCAGCGCGCTATCTTGACGCTCCCGACGGGAG
>JAAUTF010000685.1 GCA_012031775.1 Candidatus Altimarinota bacterium
ACGATCGTCGGCACTCCCGTGCCCACTGCACATAAGCCAGTCGCACCCTGTTTGCTTCAATAAACCCTTGTTGTTCATAACCGCCTCGTATATAGCAATCCTAAATAGGTTGTATTCAGGGTTGTGTCGTTGTGCGCGGCGTAGCCGCGCACAACGACACAACCTTCTTCACAAATTGTTTAGGATTACTATAGTCGCTGTTACAATAATGGTATAGTAACCGCTGAATAACGAGGAACCTATGTCAAGCGAAACCCGTCGCGCGCACATCGAAGCCATTCGCCAATTGCCCGCCCAGATCGCCAAACTCGTGCGCGACCTTGATCACGAAGCGCTCAGCACGCCTTTCCTGCATGGCGAATGGACAATTGCACAGAACGTGCATCACCTGTTTGACTCGCACGCCAACAGTTACATTCGCTGCAAATTGATCGCCACCGAGGAGCACCCGCCGCTTAAACCGTACGACCAGGACGCCTGGGCTGCTTTACCCGATGCGAGTGTTGGCGATGTCAGCGTTTCGTTAGCAGGATTACACGCGCTGCACAGCCGCTGGGCGTATTTTTGGGAGACGCTGCCCGACGCATCCTTTGCGCGTAGCGGCCTGCACCCCGAGCGCGGCGCTATCACGCTCGACTTTTTGCTGCGTGTCTATGCTGAGCACGGCCTGGCCCACATCGATCAGATAACACGCACGCTGGCAGCGCGCTAGTCGATCTGCATGGCGATGTCAAACAGACTCGTGTAGCCATCGCCTGCTGGGTTCAGCGTGAGCAACAGCTGATCGCCGCTATTGCCAAAAATACCATCGTTGCTGTTACGCGTACTGCGCACGCCGCGCCCAGCGTATAATGCATTGCTGTACACCGTGTCGGTCAGCGCATCGTCGAAATAGAGCTGCGAGGTGAACGCATAATTGCGGCCGCTGCTATCGCTGGCCTGAACTTTAAAATGGATATGCACGGTGCGGCCAGGGTACCAGCCAGGGTAAATTGTCTGGAACTGCGCGATGCCATTCGAGTCGGTTAGCTGGTAGCCGCGCAAGAATTGCTGGTTGGTAGCGCCATCAACCGCAGAGTAGACGCCGTCGGCATCGCAGTGCCAGACATCGACGGTCGCCCCGGCCAGGGGTGCGCAGCCCGCGCTGCTGATCTGCGAAACCTGAAAGGCCAGCAGCAGTGGTGTGCCAGCACTCACGGCACCGCTGGCCGGATCGGCACGGATATCCGTGCGCTGAAGCTGCGTGTCGACATAATACGGCCCTTCGGTCTGCTCCGGGCGCACAACACAGGCGGGAATAGCGGCCACGGTTGTCGGCGCACTCGTCGCCGCCGGAGCGCTCGTGGCGACTGGAGCGCTCGTAGCGCTGGGCACAACGGCCGCTGCCGTGGTCGGGCTTGCAGAAACCGGTGCCGTCGCCAGCGTTGCGGTTGGCTCAGTCGTCGTCGTTGCGGGGCACAACCCATCAGTAGCGCCGTACCCGCCGAACCCAACAGCGTCAACACCTCGCGGCGGCTGAGCACACGCCCAACCGGAACATCGTCATTGTCTAGCATAGGTTTCCTTCTACAATTAGGTCGCTTTAGGGGAAGCGGATCGTGCAAATCACCGCAGCGTGAAGCGTGAAGCGCCTGCAAGGGCATGGTGCGGTACGCGACTGCGCCGCGTGGCGCACCACCAACCTTTTCACACACCCGTCAGGGTTTACTACACCTATCCTACACTACAATTGCGGAGCGTATATGAAAAACTGCGGAGGAAATATTGAATAGTCTCTGGATCATCGTGCTAATTGGTTTCATCGGCGGGGTAGCAGTGGCTTGCAGGCACCGATCGGCGGCGCGATGGGCGAGCGCGTGGGCGGCGCGGCGAGCAGCCTGATCGTCCATGTGAGCGGTGCCCTGCTCTCGGCGCTGCTGCTCATCGTGCGTGGCGGTGAGCACATCGCTCGTTGGCGCGAGCTGCCCTGGTACATGCTCGGCTCAGGCATCTTCGGCCTGATCCTCTACATAAGCCTAAGCCAGACCGTGCCGCGCCTCGGGGCCACCGCCGCCGTTGTTTGCGTCATCGTCGGCCAGCTGCTCACCGGTGCCGTGCTCGACCACTTCGGCCTACTTGGGGTTGCCCAGCGCCCGATCGATCTCTGGCGCATCATCGGCATCCTCGTTATCTTCGGCGGTGCCTACCTGCTAGTACGCTGAAGGCGAACGCCTGATTGTGGCGGGCTCAAGCCCGCTTTATACCATTTCGGATTGCAGATTTTGGATTGCAGATTGACACGCACGTCATGCTGATGCGCTAGACATCAACACCAAATGCGGTATGTTCACATAGAAATGGTATCATACTACCCGCTTGGCCTTCGCGCCTTTGCGTCTTTGTAGTTAAAACATGCCCGGCCTCTGCAGCAGGTCGCAGATCGCGGCTTAATCCGGTGGAAAGTCGATCATCCGCTGCGCCCACCACGCGGCAAGCTCCGCCCGGTTGGTCACCCCGCAGCGCTGGTACAGCCCGCTGAGGCGTTCTTCGACGCCGCGCACACTGCAATGCAGGGCGGCGGCGATGTCGTGGTTGGTCTCACCGGCGGCGACAAGCGTGAGCAACTGGCGGTCGCGCTCCGTGAGGTCGATGGAGCAATCGAGATGCTGCGTCGAAAAGTGCCTCCAGAGCTGCGGTGAAACGACCAGCGCGCCGTGCCGGACACCCTGTAAGGCCAGGGCCAGATAGTCGTGCCCTTCGTGCAGCAGCATATGGCCGCGAATACCCGCCTGACACGCGGCGACCAGGCGGCCACGATGGCCCTCCGCATAGATCACCAGCACCGGCACGGCCACCTGATCGGGGCTCAGGCGTAAAATGGTGATGAAATCGGCGATCAGATCGACCGAGCAGCCCACAACGAGCACATCGGCGTCGGCAGGAGTCAGCGCCTGTGCCGCAGCGAGCGTCGTCACCTGCTGGGTGAGCACGGCCGGGCTACGCTGCAGCAGGGCGACGACCGCGTCGTGCAGATCGGCTGCGGTAAACAGGGCAACGCGCACCGGTGGGAGAGCAGAAAAAGGGGTCATTACGTTACCTCCTTCCCTTTGCATATAAAAAACGAACATACGACGCGGCAAGAGAGATGCGTCTCGTGGGCTGTCAGGAACGGATAGCGCGGGGGAGCGACAGCAATACGGTTCAGGAGCACAGTGTATCACACATCTTCGCTGTGCATGTCAGCAAAAGACTGTGGTTTTCCACAGTAGACAAGGGGCTGGATGGGGAATATAGTTGAAGTGCCTGGATATCACTTGCGACTAGCAACACTGATTACTACAAGGAGAAGATCTTATAGTAATCCTAAACAGGTTGTGTTAGGAGTTGTGTCGTCTGCGCGGCTACGCCGCGCACGACGACACAACCTTTTTCACAAGCCATGGTATCCTTCGAGCAGCTGCTATGCGCCAAAACGAAGGAGTACCGCGATGCACCA
>JAAUTF010000686.1 GCA_012031775.1 Candidatus Altimarinota bacterium
CGATCACTGGCGGCGACCTGCACAACTGGGTTGGCGCGCACCCGCTTGACCTTGCCGGCGTCCGCGCCGGTCGTCACATAGAGCACCCCGTCCACGTGCGCAAACCAGACCGGCGTCGGCACGGCTACGCCGCTGCGCCGATACGTGGTCAGCACGATGAATTCCGCGCCGGCGAGCGGCGCGAAGTGGGCCTCATCTGTCGGCAATGCCATACGACTCCCTATACAATCACGGATGCGCTGCAAGCCAGGCCAGTACCTGCACCGCGTGCGTATCCGGCGGAAACACTGGGTAGAAGACGTGCTCGATCACGCCGTCGCTGATCGCCAGCATCTCAACAATGGTCTGATGCGCGACGGTAACCCACACGCCGCCGCCGCGGATCAACACCGTAGCAACCCACCGACGTACGTCGGACTCCGCGTCGCCCAGGGGAGCTTAGGCCAGCAGTTGCCGTGTAGCGAGTTGATGGTTGGAGCATCAATGTTGGTAGCAGGTCGCAGGTGGATGGTGTTCGGCTGGGGTACGTGCATCAGGCGTCCCTTCCAGGGCACCGCTCGGCATCGCGAATGGCCCCGCAGCCTGATGGACTGCGAGGTGTTGCGGGATCGCGGGCGTTATAGTTCCATTCCTGCGCGGAGGCGAGCGACCCGCAAAGCTCTGCAGGCCACCGGCTGTTCGTCAGGATCGACGGTGTCGATCAGGCGCTCAGCAATGGAGAAGGCTTGCTCAATCCAGGCATGGAGACCCGGCTCGCCTGATTCCGCCATCGCCGCACCGAGCGATGCAAGAAATCCCACTGCGAACCGATCCTTCCACTCACGTCCATGCTGCTCGGCCAGCGCCATGATCTGCGGCAGGAACGGCACGAGCTCGCCCGCCGCGACCGCTTCCCGTGTCACAAGGATCCAGAGCGCAGCGTAGCGCTGGAGGGCTGCGTATGCGTTGCCGGCATCGGGCAGGGACATCGCGCGCTCCAGCCAGTACAGGCCGTGCGCGGCGAGGAGCGCCAGGTGGTCAGGGGCGAGGTCTGCCTTGCGGTCGCTCACCAGAAAATAGAGCGTGGACGTGAAGATAATGTCCGACTCCTGCAGCGCGAGCGCGTCGATCCATTGCCCACTGCGCTGAAGCTCGCGTATGAGCTCCTGGATCGCGACGCGCTGGGTCGGGCGTACGGTAATCACCCCGCGCGCATAATCCGGCCCGGTAATATCGTAGAGCTCGCTTACGTCGACGGCCACTGGCGGACGTCTCGTGAGCAACTCGCTGAGACATGGCGGCTGCGCCTGGTCGAGCAACTCGAGATTAAACGGCGGATCCTCAACGAACAGATCGTTCTCAAGCATCTCGTTGAGGAACACGAGCGGAAGTGGGAGATCGGGGCACATAGCGGTAAGGTGGTGCAGCAGGCGCTGGAAGATGACGCGTTCAAGCTCTTCCTGGGTTCTGCGTCGTGGTCTCTGCGTCATGAAGCAACTCCTCGTTTGTACGGCGCGTGAACGCGAATCGGTAGCGATACTGCCGTGCGCTCGTGGGCCGTACCGCCGCACCGTGGGTTCAATCGCTTCGTAACTCGCTCTATTGCCACACTTGAACGCGTGTGCCGTCACGATTCGGCTCGTGAGCAGTCGCGGCGATCGATGGACGTTCCGATCGTTCGGGCCACGCCTGCAGCTGCGGGACTGGACTGAAGCAGATGTGGCATCCTTCGAGGCATGGATGCAGCCCGGTCAGCGCTGGCAGGACTTCGATTGTAGCTCCTCGGTTGGTTCCTCGGGTAGCGGCTCGTCGAGCGCCGCGAGCACGAGGCGGATCTGAAGGCACTTCTCGATGTCGCCGGCGATCGCGGTGATAACCTCAGCCTCCTCGGGTGTTGCGACAAGGAATGCTGCCGGGGGTTGGTGCAGCGCCTCTGCGATGGCGAAGAGGCGGTCGAGCGGAACCGGCCGGCGCCCCGTCTCGTAGTTGTTCAGGGTTGAGGGGGGCCAGCCTAGAGCACGCGCAAGTTCGCGCACACTCAAGCCTGAGCTACGCCTCGCGTCGGCGATCCGGCTACCGACCAGGAGATCAACCTCGTTTGCTCCCGCTGCCCGGGTGGGCGAGGCCCCATTAGGAGCTGTCATCTACAACCCTCCAAGGTCGAGCGATTGCTGCTCGGGCGCGTCCAGGTCACTCCTAGTGAGGGCACGGTACTGGGCACGGATAAAGGCGACGCAGTCTTCGTACTGCGCGGCCGGTAGATGATCGTACTTTGCCAGCAGATAGCGCTTCTTCACAGCCACCCAGCAAGCCGCACGAGCTGCACCAGGCGAAAGACGCGAGTCAGCGGCAGTGGCCGCGTCGGCCCACGCTTGCACGAGTTGGTAGATAAAGCCCCGCTGCTCACGTGAGATCGCTGGGCGGTTCTGTGCCGGCGGTGCTGCAGCTTGTAGCTGGCCCTCGAGCGCCTCAACTCGCGCACGCAGCGCCGCCATCTCGTCGTGCATCTCGCGCCACGCTTGTCGCGCGCGATCCTGGCTTTGCTCGATCTCGCTCTGCCGCTCGGAGAGTACCGTGAGGGCGGTATCGACCCGGCCCAGATCATCCAGGTCCTCGATCGCGCTACTCTGCTCGGGCAGGCCGGTAAGCCGGCTGAATGCGGCGTGGACTTCACGCACCAGGTAGGTCTGGAAGTGTATCAGCCGCGCCCGCATCGCCTCATTGATGCGCGCCGCGTTAACGCCGAGTAGCCAGGCGGACACCTTCTCCAGCTCGATGAACGTCTGGATCTGCGGACCGCCGGCGGTCTGAATAGAAAAGCGCCCAAGGCCGGTTGAGAGCACGGCGTGGTTGCGGAGACGGCGCTGCTGTGCCGAACGCACGAGGGAGAGGGCTGCGCAGATGTCGCGGATACTCAGGTACACCTGGCCGTTGTCGCGCCGAACTGCCAGCACGACACTTTCCAGCAACGTCACAGGGAGTTGCTCAGCGAGGCGGTAGATCGCAATGTCGTCCTCAGACTCGTCGCCCTGAGAAGAAGGTGCCATAGTCTCACCCTATGTCGTCGATGTGACGACAGCATAGCTGATACGTACATGCGTGTCAAGTCGTCGGGGTGACGACAAGGAGGGTAGGTATGTACTCTCCTTATGGCTACTCAGGGAACAACGATCCCCATGTGCTATCATAGGTATCATCACAGTTGAGGCCCCTGCTCTGGAGAAGGCGCTGAGATGCTTCAAGACCTTGATCATATGCAGCTTGCTCTTCCTTTCGGCGGCACGACGCTGCCCGACCGCTCCGTCGACCTGATCACTGCGGGTCAGGCCTACCACTGGTTTGACCCCGAGCCGACCCGCCGCGAGTTCGCCCGCTATGCTCAGGCGGGTAGGTCGCACTGATCTGGACGACCGGCGTAGCAGCGGCACGCCATTCCTCGAAGTCTACGAGCAGCTCCCCCAAACCCATCCACCCGCCAGCATCATCAGTAGCGCC
>JAAUTF010000687.1 GCA_012031775.1 Candidatus Altimarinota bacterium
TCTTCGGCGGTTAATGCTGGTGGGCAAGCGGAGTATGTGGCGTGTGCCGTTCGCTGATGTTGGGCCGCTCAAGGTGCCGGAGCAATTGAGTGACGAGCAGGTGCTTTTCTAACCGATATCCTGCCCACGGGTTATCAGGCAGCTGAATTCTGTGAGATCAAAGCAGGCGACACAGTTGCAGTCTGGGGGTGTGGACCGGTCGGCCAGTTCGCGATCAAAAGCGCGTATCTGCTGGGGGCCGAGCGCGTGATCGCGATCGATCGGGTGCCGGAGCGGCTAGAGCTTGCGCGCACCTACGCCGGGGCCGAAGTCTTAAACTATGAAGAAGACACGGTACTTGAGGCGTTGCGTGAGATGACAAGCGGGCGCGGGCCGGATTCGTGCATCGATGCCGTTGGCCTCGAAGCACACGGTGGTGGACTCGACGGCTTCTACGACCGGGTGAAACAGACGTTGCGCCTTGAAACTGATCGCCCGACCGCGCTACGGCTGGCAATTCAGTCTTGCCGCAAAGGCGGTGTCGTTTCCATCCCCGGCGTCTATGGCGGCCTACTCGATAAGTTCCCGCTCGGCGCGGCCTTCAACAAAGGGCTAAGCTTGAAGATGGGCCAAACCCATGTGCAGCGCTACACACGGCCACTGCTAGAGCGTATCGAGCGCGGCGATATCGATCCGAGCGGCATTATCACGCATCGCCTCAAGCTCGACGATGCGCCAGCCGCCTACCGCACCTTCCGCGACAAGCAGGACAACTGTATCAAAGTCGTCCTAACACCATAGGGCTGGATGTAGCCGTTTAGGCGGCACAATCGCCTAAACGGCTACCTACAATACTGCTTCAACGCGGGAATACGAGCAACACGATCGGTAGTGGCAGAAACGACTCAACACGCGCTGCGCCGCTATCGTTCAGAGCAAGCGCTGTTGAAGAGCCGCCGTCGAGGTTAAGGGCGGCATCGAGATCAAGATCGGCGGACACCAGCCAGCGCGCCATCTCGGCCAGGGTAAAACTTGCAGTGGGCGTTGCGATCAGAAGCACACGCCCGCTACGATCATAGCTAATCACACTGCGTCGATCGCGCACCCCGTCTTCATAATCGTAGATTGCCCCGCCACTATGAACCAGCATCGGCCAGCCCTGTAATGCTGTCTCCAACACTTCAGCCGAGTCGTAGGGCTGCGACCCTAAATAACGGAGCGAGACAGAGCCGTCTGTACGCGCCGTAAACATACCGCCGCGGCCCTCATAGCTCTGCCCAAAGGCAACGCCGTCGCTGATAATGAGCGCTACCGTGCGGTTCGCCGCATCGAAAAAACCACCATTGATCGCCACCAGCGCAGCGCTGTCGTTCAACCAGCTATCGAGATCCGTCGGCGCATCGGGCCGATAGCCGACCGCAAAACGCAACTGTTGCGGGTCGAGCCGCACAACATTCACCTGTGCAAGAGTCTCGGCGTGCATAAAACGCAGCTGACGTGTCTCGACGCCAGGGGCAGTCAGCGACCAACCGCTATCGGAGGGCGCTGGAACTGTCGGCTGCACCAGTGTTGTAGGTGCAACAACAACGGGCTGTGTTGGGATCAGCGTCGGCAGCGGCTGCGAGCGGGCCTCGCGCTGCGGCGCTGCGGTACACGCGCTCAGGGCAGCGAGCACACAGAAACATCGAAGTACGTGGCACAGCATGCTGCGCTCGTTGCGCCTTGACAATTGAAAAGCTCTGCGCACACTGCGTTTCAAGTCAACTGTCCTTCCGTGCCGTGATTGCAGCGTGTATCTCTACACCGGTGGCATACTCGGCGCGCGCTTCAAGGTCGGGCAAAAGCAATCGTGGCACCGGCCTGGCCTCACCACCCGGATTGATCGCCACCATACTAAAATAGCCAGTAGTGCAGACACGGCGGTCGCCTGCAGCGGATGCTCGGCGTAAACACGCACGCGCACCACCATCGAGCGGCGTCCGACAAAACCACTTTCGAGTGGGCCTCGATGATCTCGCCTTGGCGGATGGGTGTGCGAAAATCGATGCGCTCGCTCGACGCTGTCACAACTGGCTGGCGACAGAAGCGTAGCGCCGCGATCGCTGCCGCCTTATCCATCATCGCCATCACATCCCCGCCGAACATGGTGCCATAGCCGTTAGTCTGATGTGGCAATACAAGATCGGCCATTCGCTCCTCATCGGCGACCCGTTCTATAATTGTAGCTGCCATTAGGGCATACGCTCCATTTCTGGTATACTTCTTGCCACACCCGTATGGGTATTATTTTGCGTCAAAGCACATAGTTTCTCAACGCAGCAGCATTGTACCAGCACCCGCCGCAGCCCTCGCTCGGCGAGTTCTGGCCTGGATGTTGTGGCGTGAGTGGCTTTTGCTCTGGCGGCATCGACATCTCTACTGGAGGAGACTCGCAATGAAGCACCGACCGTTCGCATTTGTCGCGCTGATCGCCATCATGGCGCTGCTGTTGGCAGCCTGTGGAGCTGGCACGCAGGGCACAAGCACTGAGCCGACCGCAGGAGCGGGTGACACCACCGCCCCTACCGCCGCCGGTGACACGGCCAGCCCCACCGCTGCTCCGTCCGATGTTGAGCCCACCGCTGCGCCCACCGCTGCATTGGGCGAGACGCAAGCGACAGCCCCCGCCGCCGGCGGCGAGACAGCCGCTGGCGAGCTCGATTTTAGCACCCTCGAAGTAGAATCAGGCGCGCGGCTACGTTTTGCCGCCGCTGGCAATACAACCGAGCAGCAGCTTTACCAGCAAGCCACCGATCGCTTCAACGAAGCCTTCGCCGATCGTGATGTGCAGATGACGTTTGAGCCGGTGCCATCGGAGTACGAGACCAGCATCACCGCCGGTTTTTCGGGTGGCAACGCGCCCGATGTCTTCCTGCTGAACGGCCAGCTGATGGGCCAACTCGCACCCCAGGGTGTGCTCCTCGCGCTCGACGATACCATGGCCGCTGTCGGTCGTAATGCCGACGACTTCTATCTGCCCTTGCTTGAGCTCTATCAGTACGAAGGTGCAACCTACGGCCTACCGAAAGATTTTAACCCACTTGTGCTCTTCATTAACACTCAGCTCGCCGAGCAAGCCGGTGTCATCGAGCGAGCCGCTCAGGACCACGCCGGTGATGTTGCCCATGTCGACCATGAAGTCGGCGAGCGACAGGCTGCCGGTCATGTCGTCGAGATCGAGCGCGTGATGAAAGCCCGGCTGCGCCTCGGACAGCGGACCGGGGATCCACATGGGGACATTGAGGGTCTCGGCGAACACACCATCGTCGGTCGCAAAGCCGAGCTCGATGTCGATCAATAGATAGTTGTTGCACACGCCGGCCAGCTCGCCCATTGGCGGCATGCCGTCGAGCGCGACCTCGACCAGGCGGACCTCGCCGACCTGCGTGATCGAGGCGGTCAACGGGCTCTGCGTGTCGGCGTGGATCACCGACCAGCCGCCCTCGGCC
>JAAUTF010000688.1 GCA_012031775.1 Candidatus Altimarinota bacterium
GTCGAGGTGCCGCAGCGCTGGTCGGCGACGGCGACCAACGTGGTGGCGAGCAAGTACTTCCGCGGTGCCTTCGGTAGCCCCGAGCGCGAAACCAGTGTCCGCCAGCTGATCGGCAGGGTGACGCGCGCGCTGACCGATTGGGGTCGCGAGACGGGTTTTTCGCCGGCGAAGAGCACGCCGAGACCTTCGAGGCCGAGCTCGCGCATTTGCTGCTGCACCAGATGGCGAGCTTCAACTCGCCGGTGTGGTTCAACGTCGGCGTCCAGCCCAACCCACCGGTGTCGAAACCCCAGTGCTCGGCGTGCTTCATCTTGTCGGTCGACGACGACATGGGCTCGATCCTCGATCTCGCCAAGACCGAGGGGATGCTGTTCAAACGCGGCTCGGGCGCGGGCTCCAACCTCTCGTCGCTGCGCTCGGCGCGCGAAGGGCTCTCGGGCGGCGGCACCGCCTCGGGACCGGTTTCGTTCATGAAGGGTCTCGACGCCTTCGCCGGGGTGATCAAGAGCGGCGGCACCACCCGCCGCGCCGCCAAGATGGTCATCCTCGACGCCTCGCATCCCGACGTCCTCGACTTCATCGGGTGCAAAGCCGAGGAGGAAAAAAAGGCCAGGCTGCTGATCGATCACGGCTACGACGCCCGCTTCGACGCGCCGGGCGGTGCCTATGCCTCGGTCGGTTACCAGAACGCCAACCATTCGGTGCGGGTCGACGACGCCTTCATGACCGCCGTGGTCGAGAATCGCGAGTGGACCACCCACGCCGTCGTCGACGGCCGGCCGATGGAGACCCACGAGGCGCGCGAGCTGCTCGCACGCATGGCCGAGGCGGCCTGGGCCTGCGGCGACCCCGGTCTTCAATTCGACACCACGATCAACGCCTGGCACACCTGCCCCGCCAGCGGCCGGATCCGCGCCAGCAACCCGTGCAGCGAGTACATGTTTCTCGACGATACGGCGTGCAATCTGGCGTCGATCAACCTGCTGCGCTTCCACACCGCCGAGGGTGGTTTCGACGTCGAGGGTTTTCGCCAGGCGTGTGAGGTGATGCTCTCGGCGCAAGAGCTGATCGTCGACTTCGCAGGCTACCCGACGCCCAAGATCGCCGCCAATTCGCACCGCTACCGCCCGCTCGGGCTCGGCTACGCCAACCTCGGCGCGCTCTTGATGGCGCGCGGCCTGCCCTACGACTCGAACGCCGGCCGCGCCCTGGCGGCGGCGATCGCGGCGGGCAGACTCGGGCGCCCCGATGTTGGGCAGGCGCAGCAGGTGGTAGATCAGCTCGACGAGTTGTTCGCCCTCCGGCACCGTGCCGAGGATGTGCAGTCCATCGCGGATCTGCGCGCCGGTCAGTTCACACAGGTAGCCCTCGATATCCTCCAGCAGGTGCGCCACTTCACGGCCCTCAAGTTCGGCGAAGACCGTCGGCGTGCCGTCGTCGAGGAATTCGCCGTCCCAATCGTGGCTGTGGTCGCCGTGATCGGCTTTGAGGATGTAGCGCAAGTCGTCGTCGAGCTTGCTGCGCTGGATTACTTCCCAGATCTGGCGTTGGAGCAGCGGCAGCTTACTCGGGTCGAGTTGTTCGGTGCGGTAATATTCATCGACCAGTTGCGCCAGTTCGGCCAGGTCGCCATACGCTCCAGCGCTGGTCATCGGCGGAGTCATGTGATCAACAATGACGGCGTGGGCGCGACGCTTGGCCTGGGTGCCTTCGCCGGGGTCGTTGATGATGAATGGGTAGATCAGCGGCAAATCGCCGAGGAACTGGTCGGGGAAACAGGTTGCGCCAAGGCCGACGCCCTTCCCCGGCAGCCATTCCAGGGTGCCGTGCTTGCCGACGTGGACGATCACGTCGGCCTGCCATGCGTCGCGCAGCCAGCGGTAGAGTGCGTAGTAATTGTGTGGCGGCGGCAGGTCAGGCTGATGGTAAATCGCGTTGGGGTCCATATCGTAGCCTCGCGGCGGCTGGAGCGCCACAAACACATTACCCAGTTCGATCCCGGCCAGTGCCAGATCACCCTGGTGGATATAGGCGCGCCGGGCGGCGGCCCCCACTGGCGATTCATGGCCTGCTGGAGCGCATCGGGCAACTCGGCGAACCAGCGCTCGTACTGCGCGCCCGAAACCCGATGGGCCTGCACCAGTTGTTCGGTGGTCAGCCAGGTTTCGTCGTATGAGCAGCGAGCGATCAGATCGGCGATTATCTGGTCGCTATCGGTCGGCAGTTCGCCGGTGGTATACCCTGCGTCATGCATGACCTGGAGCAGACGCAGCAGGGAGGCGGGCGCATCAAGGCCGACGGCATTGCCGACGCGCTGCGCCTTCGCGCTACTGTTGGTAAAAACAAAGGCGACCCGCTTCGCGGCGTTGGGTTTGGTGCGCAGTACAGTCAGGCGGCGCGCAAGTCCGACCAGGCGCGTGATCCGCTCGGCGTCGGGAACATAACGCGCCGGGCCGTCTTGTTCCTGCTCCTTGAACGAAACCGGCACGCCGATGATCCGCCCGTCGAACTCTGGAATGGCGACATTCATTGCCGTGTCCAGCGGGCCAAGCCCACGCCCATTGCGCGTCCACTCAGCATGGCTGCTGCTAGTCGTGATCGCCTGGATCACCGGCGCGCCCAGGGCCGTAAAGGGGTGCGGCTCGCCGTCGCCGATGGCAAAGCTAAGCGTGTTGATGATCACATCGACGGGGCCGGCTTCCGCAAGCAACTGCAGCGCCGTGGGCAATCCGCCGTCCGGCGCATCCTTGAGCGATTGGGTATACACGGCTCGCGCTTGCATCCCTTGCCGCTCAATCTCAGTAATGATCGCATCCACGAAGGCCGTGTTGCCGCTCAGCAGATGGGCGCGGTAAAACAGAATCCCAACTATCCCGCGGATGCCCAACCGCAATTGGGTGACAACATGTGCATCCAGTGCCACAGGGTGCTTCAGTCGCTTCAGCCATGTAGCTGCCGTGATCAGGCAACTCCACCGGCGGCTCATAGCCCCAGCCGGTGAGCAGCAGGTGGTCGCTGAGGCAACTCAAGCCGTTCGCCAGGTTAGCCGCGCCGCCGCACTGGAAGTAGGCGTTGACGAGGTGCGCCAGCGGCACGCCGACCGTCGAGCGCGCCATCAGGTCGGGGTCGAGCGCCTCGACGGCGGGGATGCAGAGCAGGAAGCCGCCGGTTGCATCGGCCCAGGCGCGTAGGCGCTCCAGGCCATAGGCGAACGAGCGCGCACTGTGCAGCCGGCAGACCACCACGGCGGCGCGCGGTAACAGTTCGTCGAGGATTGCATCAATCGCAGCATCGGCAATCACACGCCCGACGTGCGCGAGTTGCAACGGCGCAAAATCGGCAGGCAACTGCACACGAGCCTGCTCCAGCGCCAGAAGATCGGTATCCGCCTGCGAGAGCACGATCAGGGATCGGGGATCAGGGATCGGGGATCGGGGATCGGAATCTGACCCCTGCTCCCTGACCC
>JAAUTF010000689.1 GCA_012031775.1 Candidatus Altimarinota bacterium
GCCGAGCGCCCCAGATGCCCATCAGGATGAGGGCCGGCTTGGCCCAAGCGGTGCTGCCAAGCCAATCGGGGCCGGGAATGCCAACCAGGCCAAGCATATAGTTCAGCAGGCCAAACTGCGGGTTATAGATCCAGCGCCAGAGCAACGCCACCGCCGCGATCGAGGAGATGACGGGTAAGAAATAGATCACGCGGAAGGCAGCAATGCCACGAATGGGCTGGTTCATCGCCATAGCTAGCAGCAGCGAGAGCATAATGCCGGCTGGAATGCCGAGCATCAAGAAGACCGTATTATAGAACGCCCGCCCGACGATCTCATCGCCAGCGAGTTCCACATAGTTCGCCGCGCCGACCCACTGCGGGGCTGAGAGGATGTCCCACTTCATAAAGCTGAGCACGAGCGAGGCAAGCAGCGGGCCACCCAGGAAGAGCAGAAAGCCGAGAAAGAGCGGCAGCACAAACAGGTAGCCCCACAGGGCCTCATTGCGTTTCATGCGGCTGCGCGGCCACCAACTCGGCCCATTAAGACGATGCGGTAGTGCCATCATTTTCTCCGAGAATAAACAAACTCAGCCGCGTAGGCCGGTCATGGTGATGCCCTCGATAAAGTAGCGCTGGGCGAGAAAAAACAACACGATGATCGGCAGCATCGAGAGCACCGAGACAGCCATCATCGGTGCATAGTCGCTGATATACTGGCTCTGAAAGGTAGCGATCAATACTGGCAACGTCTGGCGCTCGGGCCGGTGCAAATAAATGAGCGGCCCAAGGAAATCGTTCCAGCGCCACATAAAGGCAAGAATTGTCAGCGCCGCAACCACCGGTGTCGCCAGCGGTAGCATCACGCGCCAGTAAATACCAAAGAAAGAGCAGCCATCGATCGTCGCGGCATCGACGAGTTCATCGGGAATGGTGCGGAAGAACTGACGAAAGAAAAAGGTTTCGTAGGGCGCACCAAAAAGGCTAGGCACAATCAGCGGCAGCAGCGTATTGATCCAGCCGAACTGGCGAAAAAGGACAAACTGTGGGATGAGCAACACCGCGCCGGGGATCATCATTGTGCCGAGCGCAACGATAAAGAGCGCCTCGCGGCCCGGAAAGCGCAGTTTGGCGAAGGCAAAACCGGCGAGCGAAGAGCCGACCAGCACACCGACTGTGCCGAGCACGGCGACGAGCGCACTATTGCGAAAGCCAGCGGCTAACGGCACCAGATCCCAGATCTTGATATAGTTTTCCCAGGCGACAGGGTTGGGAATCCATTGTGGTGGGATTTGCAGTACCAACTGTTGCGGTTTCAACGAAGTGGAGAGCATCCAGAGGAAGGGCAGCAGCATAAAGATGCTCCCTGTGCCGAGGATGAGGTAGGCAGCGGTAATCTGTAGGAGCCGCGACCAGCGCGCGCGGCTGCGGGCGCGTCCAGCGGTCGATCGGTGCTGGTCGGGTAGCGTCGTTGTAGCCATAGTCGCTCCGTCCTCATAGCTGGGCGGGCCGCTTCGCCCGCCCAGCCTATCGCGTTACGGAAGGATCGTAGGCACCTGCGGCTCACGGGTGAGCGTCTCGGTCAGCTTGGGAGCCCACTCGGCCCCCCATTCATCGGCTGAACGCTCGCAGCTCCACACCGGTGCCATCTCCTGCCACATCGTGTCGATCCACTGGTCGTTCGACGTATACCAGCCAAGGGTGGGGCGGCCCCAGTTCTCGATATTGTCGAGGAAGATCTGGCGGCTAGCGGGGCTCTGCTCCATCTCCAGGAACTCGCCTTTGGCCATCTCGACCAGGTTCGGCACGGCCTGGCCCAGCTCATAATTAGTTTTCTGCCCACCCTCATCGATCGAGAAGTAGCGCGCCAGCTCAACCGCCTCCTCGGGATGCGCCGTCTTCGCGGAGACGCCAAAACCCATCGATCCTGTCCAGGAGGCAGGTGTGCCGGTAGCGGGGCTGCTAGGGAACGGTGCGATATCCCAGTTAAAGGGCAGATCCCAGAAAACGGGCTGATCCCAGGGGCCCATCACGTGCGTGCCGAGCATGCCCTTTGTCCACATCTCGTAGGTATTCAGCGAGGCGCGCTCGGTCTGATTCGGCGAGACACGATGCACACAGCTCAAGTCGCGCACAAACTGGAGCGCCTCGCTGAATTTCGGATCGTCGACCATCACACGGTTGTGGTCGGCGTTGAGGAAATCCGCGCCATTCGACCAGACGGCGGCCTCCAGGCTGTAGTCGCCCACGCCGTAGGACTCGTAGGTACCATCGGGCAGCTGGACGGTCATTTTTTGCCATGCGTCCAGCGCCTGATCCCATGTCCACGAGCCATCGCTGGGCGGGTAAGCCACGCCATGCTTGTCGAAGAGATCTTTATTGTAGACCATCACCCAGGGGCCGAGGTCTTTGGGCAGGGCATAGACCTTGCCCGATCCGACGGTTGTGCCATCGTAGCGATAGAGATCGCGCGCGCGCGGCCAGATCCGCTCGAGATCACTGGCATCGATATAATCTTCGACGGGCAGCATAATGTCTTTGGTAACCCAGGCGCTAAACCAGTCGGAGCCCATATAGAAGACATCGGGCAATTCATCGGCGGCGGCGAGCGTGGTGAGCTTCTGCAGAAATTCTCCAGGCGGCACGAGGATGTAGTCGATCTCGACGCCGGGATGATCTTGTTTATACTTGTCGATCAGGGTCTGGAAGACTTCCTGCTCGCTAGGGCTACCCCAGCCCATAAATTGCAAGCGAACTGGTTCAGCGCTGCTGGCGGGGGCTTCAGCGGCAGTGGTGGCGACCCCAACGGCAGGGTCTCCGGCGGTGGGTGCGGTGGCGGTGCCACAGGCTGCGAGCAGCAAGGCACCCATGGTGATCAGGGTCATCAGCATCGATGTACGTCGCATCATCGCTCACTCCTTATCGGTGTAACTACTGCATATGCAACTGGCGGGCGTCCGGTGGGCAGGTGCTCCTTTCACGAAGGCCTGATCAGCGTTTAGCTTCCGTTATTCAGGGGATTTGTTGCACACGTCGGGGCTGAGGGCGCGCGATCATCGTGATCGACAGCGAGCAGCGCGGCGGCCTGCTGATGGATACTGGACAGCACCTCACCGGGAACGGCGTGGGCCGGCTGACGATTGATCGCGGCGACCATAGCTGTATCGAGCTTGGGCCGACGAGCGGCATCGAGCAGGCCATTCGTCTCCTGCGCAACATCGGTAAGCTGGGTATAGCAGAAACCGGCCAGACGCGGGCTGGCGAGCACAGCGCTGACGAGGTCGCGGTACTGGTTCAGCAGCGCTGTCGGACTATCCACCGTACCGTAGCCGTGCCAGCGCTCGCCATTGCGTGGGGCGTAACTAAGGCCGCCAAACTCGCTGAGCAACACTGGGCGGTCTGCCGTCACCGCAGCTTTAAGGGCTAACGGGCGGAAGTAGGGCTGCACGCGATCGAGCGTCTCTGTGAGATTAGCAC
>JAAUTF010000690.1 GCA_012031775.1 Candidatus Altimarinota bacterium
GGCAACACGGCTGCATAACGCCTGCACGCCACGTGCGGCGAACATAAGCGCTATCACGATACAGATAACGGCGAAGATCGCTGGGCGGCGCGCAATGCTCATGCCGGGTAGCTCTTGCAGCAGCAGGTACGGCAGCGGGATGCCGGTGCGATAACCGGCGATCTGCAAGCTCGGCCCTAGCGCGAGCAACCATGCCGCGCCGCCGACCACGAGCAAGCGCCAATGCAATCGCCACGACGTGGCAACACCGATCGCTGCACAAGCCAATAGCGTCCAGCCTGCCGCGATATACCAGCCATCGGGCGCGTAGCCGTTACCAGGTGGCAAGAGCCAGCGTTGCATCCAACTGCCCCAGAGCGGGTGCAGCACATTGGGGAATATAAGTGCCAGCGCATCGGCGGAGAAGCCCTCGATATAGCCCGCCCACACTGCATCGCTGCGGATATCGTTCTGCGGCAGCCGCTCGCGCACTGCCGCGACCCCGAAGAGCAGCGGGCTGATTGCAAGTAGCGCGACCACAGCAGCGCGCAGATAGGCTATAAATAAGGCACGCGGATGCGCCTCACCAACAAAACTGAGCGCTGCCCACAGGCTACCGGCGAAGATACAGATCAGCAACCAGTACCAATCGGTGAGCAAGACCAATAGCATTGCTGCCGCGAACCAGACGGCACTGCGCCAATTGCGCTGGCGAAAGACCGCCCATAATGCAAGCGCGAAAAGCGGTAGACACTGCATCGCCACCAGGTTGAGCTGGTTGACCTGGGCTTTGAGAACATGGGACGGTGCAGCCGTGAAGAGCGCGCCACAGAGCAGTGGAATGGCGAAGCCATCGAGCGGGCCAGGCTGTTTAGTTGTGGCCAGCACGGCGCGGGCGAGCAGAAACGCGCTGTAGCCAGTGAGGGTAAATGCGAGCAGCACCGCGCTGTTGTAGGCAGCTAATGGCCCGGCCAGTAACGTAATGGGCAGCACCAGCAGCGCGTTAGCGGGCGTGAAGGTTTGCACATAGAGCTGCACGCCTTCAGGATAGTAGAGCAAATCGCTCCAGAAGGGGTTCTCGCCGCGCGCGAGGGCATGTGGCAGCCACCAGATATTCCAGATATTCAGCGCCGCGTCGCCCTCACCGAAATAGGTGAAGCTACTGTTGGCAGCACCGCCAACGACAGCGCGGTTCCAGTGGAGCGCCAGCGGCCAGGTTAGCAGCAGGGCGAGCACACAATAGCAGGCCAGGGCAGCAAGATGAAAAAGCGGCTTTTGTTGTTGCATGGTGAACCAAAGTGCGCGTCGCGTGTCTATTTTGCCACGAAGAGCACAAAGAACACGAAGCCGCACATCTTCACGCTATCTCCCGGTCTCATTGTCTTGCTGGCTTCCGATCTCATTAGCGCCGCGCCTGAACTTCTGCATCCTGAAGCCTGAATACTCGACCCGCCTCCACAGCGTCATTTCGCGCCCGGAGCGCGTGACGATGGTGATCAGTTCATAGTCGCGTTCAAGTGCTGCGGGGCCACCGAAGTAATCTTGCCAGATCGCCGGAATGTAGCTGACGCGGCGCGTATTCAGAACATAGTCGGGGTCGCGCTTTTCGTGGCCAGCGACACCGCTGCCCATGCCTATCATCTCAACACGGGCGATATGGCGGTCGGTGAGACCATAGAGATCGATCGTAGTCGCCTCGCCGTAGAAGGCGATAGCGCCCGCTCCGGCGGCGGCGATGCTCTCACTCGGCGCGTTGTCGGCCATCCACCAGCCGAGATCGCGCCAGATGAACACGCTCTCGTCGAGGCCGCGGAAAATCTCGCTATCGCTGTCGGTGCGCGCCAATGCGGCCATACTACCGCCCACGATGACGAGCGCAAGCAGCGCCGCACTGCCAACACGAACGCTCGTGCGATAGGCGCCAGCAACCGAGCGTAGGACGTCGATACAGTGCAAGAAGCCATCGGCGAGCAAGATGGCGCAGAGCGGAATGAGCGGCACAAAGAAGCGCTCGCCGCGAAAATGGTCGCCGCCGACTGCGACAATGTAGGCGCTGTAGACACCGACGATCAGCAGCAGATAGCTGCGCCAGGAGAAGAGCGCCGCCCGCCAGGAGCGCAACCAGGGCACGGCGATCAGCAGCAACAACGGCCCGCCCAAGGTCAGCGCGAAGGAACTAGTGTAACCGAAGCCACGCAACACCTGGCTGAGGCCACCGCCGGTTTTGGCGTAGAACGTATTGGGCAGGAGATCGCCATAATAGCTATAGCGCCAGATAAAATACGGCACAAAGATTATGGCGAAGGCGCAGGCGAAGACAAGGGCATCTGCGCTGCGGGCGCGAATATGCTGCACGAGCGCTGCGCTCAAGCCCCTCACCCCAGTCCCCGTTCCCGCATGCGGGAGCAGGGTGCCGCGCCAGTGGCGGGGTGAGCGTGGTATCGCCAGCATATACCCCAGCGTCAGACCAAAGAGCAGCAGGCCCTCGGGGCGCGTGAGCGCGGTGAGCGCGAAAAGCGCGCCGCTGAGCGCGAATCCACTGCGCTGGTGCGCGCGGAGGAAGCTGTAACAAGCGGCCAGCGTGAGCAAGGCGAAAAAGCCTGTCTCCAAACCGCCACGCGCGCGGTGTAGAGCAACACACTCTGGCTCGTCGCCACGATCAGCGCAGCGACGAGCGCGGCGGCGCGGCTGGATGCTGAGGCCTGAACTCCGGCGGCTCCAACAAGGCGGGCAGCAACAAAAAAGGTTAGCAGCAACAGGGCCAGGCCGATTATCACACCGGCGAGGTAGGTAAAAAAAACGATCTCACCGCCGAGCACAAGCACCAACGCGGCCAGCAGCGTCCAGAGAAAGTTAGTGTAGCCCTCGACGCGTTCGCCGAGGTTGTAGACCAGGCCGTTGCCCTGGGCGAGGTTTTGCGCGTAGCGAAAAGAGATAAAGGCATCGTCGGAGAGCCAGGTGGGCCAGAGCGCTCCACTGAACCCGACGAGTAGACAGAGCGCGGCCAGGGCGAATTGTACCGCCAGTCGGTTGGCCAGCAACACAGCAACCGCCGCACCAAGCAAAGCGCAAAGCGCGAGCGTAGTGAACGAGAGCGCGGCCCCGGCGTAAAGCCAGGCCAATGCGGCCAAGGCAAGGCCGAGAAAGGCGATGTAGCAGAGCGGCAATAGCAGCAACGAGGCGGACTCTTTTACCGCAGTGGGCGCAGACGTTCCAAGCGTGTTGAACCGATTGGTATCTCCACGCCTTTTACGATACAGTATCAGCAGCCCAACGCCAAAGAGCGCGAGCCCGAGCGCAGCTAGCGCGCTCCACGAAATAGCGGGCTGTGGCACCAATTCGATCGCACTGACAATAACGCCGAGCGCACGTGGGTCGCCGGGTGGGCTAAACGGATCGCTTTGCAGGTTGAGCCGTAGTTCACTTGAGCGAGATGCAGCGGGTGGCAGCAGCAGCTGATAGGTGCGCACCTCGAT